>NZ_VNKN01000005.1:0-189447 GCF_007786415.1 Corynebacterium sp. NML180780
TGGGCGACGCTGTCACGGTACCAGGCGCGTAACGTGTGGTGGGACACGCCAAGGAGCTCTCCGACTTCCTCGTACGCGCGTTGCCGTGAGCAGGACTCCAGACGGACCATCTCTAGGACTTGATGGATCGCCTTCTCCTTGAATTCGGCGGAATACTTTCTGGGCATAGTGCCAATCCTTCCTTAGCAGAGGTAGGAACTAAACCCAGGACGCTTCATTTGGCCTCGTCACCGCGATTGAGGACTTTCCACCAGAGTTCGGTTCTGGGCGGTAGCGATCTCGTGTCCACCTCAAAGTCAAGTTGCTTGTCGGGACGCAGGAAATTGTAGGTTCTCAGTAATCGTCTCAAAGGCATAGGCCGAAAGCCTCTCTGCGTTACCTTGCACTCCACACTAAATACGCTGACGGTAGCTGCCATCGGAAACTGATCTTCGATGAACTGCTCTGTGTCAATGTAATGGGAGGCTTCCAACTGAGCGGCCCGTGCTTCATCGCCTGTGTCAAGAGGGACACACGTTCCGAAAATGACTCGCCATTTTTGATTCATCGTTGACTTCGTATTGGCCGCGATTGCGTCCTCACAAAGCGAAAGTGCCTTTTTGGCTTTGCTCTGGAAGTTCGATTCGTTAGTGATCTTCTGCCCGCTTCCGAGCGCATACCAGGTGTCTTGCTTGGGGAGCTCAGATAGGTATCCGAAGAAATCTTTTACCAGTATCGGTAGCACAGGAAGAACTGCATCGTCAGACAGCTGCAAAGTCAAGTAACGATGCACGAGTGTGTCGATGAGGAGGCCGTTAATCGGGACTGAATGCTTCCTTTTCCAAGCCCGAGTTAACCGGCAGAGCCTTCGGGCTTTACCTGCTGTCGATCCATCAAGTTCACTGATGGCTTCAATTTCATCTCGTGGTTTTGTCACTCGCCATTGGTCTTTGCGCGTGTCAGGGTATTCGAAATATCCATCGTCGGTTTCGAAAACCGGCTGTACCTCGAATTTGAAATCTCCAAACTCGACCTTTACGACTAGTATGTTCACACGAATCGAGGTCTTAGGGTACCGATGCTTTAGAGCTGTTCGAACCTGGTTTAGAGCCTTGTAAGCCCCTCCAGTCGTGACGAATTTATCCCTCAAAGTCGCGGGCAGGCGGTAGAGCATGTCGAGGTCAGAGATGCCACGGATAGCGGTGTGACGGCCCCAGGACCCGACCATTAACCGGTTGGCTGAATTCGATTCTGAACCGGTGAATTCTTTATTCAAAGACTTGGTGATTTCATCGCGACGTTGCTCGATGGTGCCGGCATTGTCAATCTTTAGGTTGTTTAACGTTTCGATGAGAAGTTCGTTCTGGTCCAATTTGGTTATTTCCTCCGCCATGGTGTGCGTTTATCAATTTCCCCCTGAGAAGATTGAGGCTTTTCGTCTCGTTCAATAGCCTTCTTGACCTTGCAGTAATCGCGTCTCGTTGTTCGTGGGGATTCCGAAAGCAGATCTCTTTCGTCGACTTCCAGCTTGTCTCGTTTAACAAGCGCATCTCCCAGTGAAATTGCATGATGTTCAATGTCCCAGGTCAGGGACTCGTAACGGTTGTGGATCGCGCGTAGATCCACTCCGGCTGCTCTGTGGTCTTCCACAGACCTTTTCCAGTCGACGGATTCCCCCAAAACTGTAAGCATCGTTGCAAAAGTTGCTGCTCCGGAAACCAAGACCGTACTTAACTGGGGATTCGATAAAAGACCTCCCAAACTCGCTAGGAAGGTACCCGCAGTTAAAGCCGTTAAAAGGATCGAACTGGTCTTACGGCACTTCTCCCAATGCTGGTATCGGTCAGCCGCTTTCTCGTGGGTCCGGTAAGTGAAAAACATCCGGTCTCTCCTCGCGTCGAGGAGCCCGACAAAAGCAGCTACCGAATCCAAATCTTTATCTTGGTCCAAATCTTCTCGCCTTCCTGAAGCCTCTGATCAAAGGCCTTTCGCCAACCGGGGTTTTATACACCTGAGTTCGACTTCCGCTTTAAGTCCTCCCACGACTCGGAGGATCGAATGTCGGACTCGTAGGCAATGACGTAGCCCCACTTCTGGCCGACGAAGTCCTCTTCACCGAGAAGTTCCCGGACGAGCACCCGGGCCGCGGCTCGTTTCGCTTGTACTGTTTCGTCATCTCGCCCCTTGTCGGACTTGCCCTCGATTATCCACATCGTGCCGTCGGAGTCCTGGGCGACGAAGTCGGGGTAGTAGGTGTCCCGGGTGGTGTACATGATTGACGCACCGTCAGTGGAGTAGAGGCGCTTCCACCACACGATGTCTGAGGTGTAGTTCAGCAAAAGCGCGAGGAGGTACTCTCCGCCCCACGAGTCGAAACTCGCAGCGGGGAACAGTCCGCGGTTCCAACCGTCGTAGAACTCGCGGGGTTTGAACTTTGCCTGCTGGTCTTTGGAGAGTTGCTGGAGCACCTCTTTGCCGAACGGCAAGGTCACGACTTCGTCAATTGGTAGCTCGACCGGAACGATAGACGTTTCGGTTTGCAGGCTGCTGGCGTGCTCTTTTGATTTCGCGTTGACCAAGGCAAGGAGCTCGTCTACCGCGGACTGTTTCGCCTTTTCCGTCCAGTGGTCGATACCGGCGTTCGTCATGAAGGTCGGAAGGACGTATTGCGCTAGTGTGATCGTGTTCTTTGTGTCCTGAGTGACAACCCCGAGGCCTAATACACGGCGGGTCAGTTCACCAATAACAGTGTCTTCCGCTACGGGAGCCGATTCGACTTCCACGTCGGTGGTGCGTTTCGTGTCGAGCTTGGACTTGCGCACGACGATTTCTTCACGGGTGAGTGCTTCCTTCGAGTCTGCGACACGTCGCGCTGCCCGGATAATGTCCTCGTCGTCAATGTGGCTAAGCAGAAATGGCGTGGTCGATTTTGCCATTACCGTGGATGGAAACAGGAAGGTCTTTCCTGCGAAGTGTTCGTTGAGTCTGATTTCCGTTGCCGGGATGTAGTCGGCGCGCTGCATGGTCTCGTTGTCACCGACTCGTCGGAATGAGACACCTCCGGCGTTGCCACCAGTGACCTGGGTAGTTTCTCCGGCCATGGTGCCAATGTCGCTCGGGCCGTCCGCTGCTTCGCCTGAAGGCGTTGTTGGCCACGCGGTCGAGCCGGAAGTCGACCCCCTTTGGGTCTCGGGCGACGGGTCGTTCGGGTTTGGCTGCACCTGCCCTTCACCCTGGCGGAAGCTTTCCTCCACGTCCTTGCCCGAGACAGCGCCTTGGGCGGCATCGCCAAGACCGAAGGAGCGGAGCACGTCCTCGTCCTTAAGGAGGGACTTGAACGACTTGTGACTCAAGATGTCCAACTGGTCCAGCTCAGCCACACCAGTACGCGCCCCGAAAGGCAGTCGCAGACCGCGGCCCATGGTTTGCTGGGTGAGAATGTCCGATGACATGGCTCGCAGCGCACACATCACCGCGACTCGTTTGGTGTCCCAGCCTTCCTTAAGGCGATCAACGGAGACAATGGCACGAACCGTCGAGGCTGGGCTATCGAGTTCGTCTAGGCGACGTAGCGTGACGGCGTCGTTGTGTTTGTTGTCGAACTGGAGCACAGCCTCTGGGTTACCGAAATAGCCTGGTCCCTGGAGGATCTTGGTGACGTCTCCTGCATGCGCGACGTTTTCGCACACAACGAACAAGAGCGGCTTTGTCCGCTTTTTCTCTCCTGCTTCTCCGGGGAAGTTCGCTTTGCCGTACGCCTCGTAGGCTGCCTCTTTGTTTCGCAACAGTGAAACCGCGTCGAGGAGTTGCCTCTCCTCGGCTGAGTCCTTGGGGTAGCCATTCTCGCGGTAGACAAGCATCGGTGACTTCACGTATCCGTCTTCGATGGCGCTATAGAGCGGGTAGTGGAAGATGACGTGGTCGGTATCGGATGCCGAAGCGGTCAGACCAATCGTGGCAGCGGGGCGGAGATCCTTCAGCGCCTGGTTAAACGCCTTAGCCGATGTGCCAAACAGGTGCGACTCGTCTGCAATAACCACGAGATCGTCCAGGTTGACGAGGTAATCGTAGAGCGACCCGGACTCCTCCTGGTGGTCTCGAATCTTGCGGCGCATGCCCTCTTCGGTGCCAGCGGCGGCATTGGCCTTCTTTGGCTCGATAAGTTGCGACACGTTGAAGACGTAGACCATCGGACCATCTGCGGCATTGCGGAACAGCTCCGACTGGCCGGCACGCCACGCGCCGTAATTGCCAGGTGAAACTACTTGCGGTGCAGAGGAGAAGCCGTCAACGTAGCGGCGCGAGCCCTGGGTGAAGTTCTGGACGGTCTTGTTCTCCAACACTGTGGAAGGCGGGACGACCACCATGACGTTTTTCACCCCGAAGCGCGAAAGATACTCAATCAACGCTGCCATGAGGTAGGTTTTGCCCGCACCTGTGGCCATGTGCATGACCATGGGCTCTAACGGGTCAAAGTCGCCCGTGAGGTGGTAGACGAGCTCACGTAGCGCACGCTTGTTGGGGTCTCGTAGTTGGAATTCGGACGCGATGCTTTCGATGAGTCCTTGGTCAAGTGCGATTGGAAGTGCCATGACTACTTGCCCTCCTGCGTTTCCGAGTAAGTGAAGATGTCGTTCGGGATGTGGACAATCTGGCACGGCTTATCGGTTGTCCTTGCGAACTGCCTGATTCCCGGTTCGAGCTCCGTTGCGGCAAGCGTTACGCCTTGGCCGTCGTCGAGATGTGCGAGAAGCTCTTCGGTCTTGTCTTGATCGAGTCGGCCTTCGACTACTTTGAGGAACATCGAGCCTCGTTTGCCGTCGAAATGGCGGTTATCCGGGGTGAGTGAGAAGTTGAGGTTCGCAGCCACAGAGTTCACGAGTGTCGCACCGGTTGCCGATTCGGTAAGCGTGACGAGGCCTAATTCAGGGACATAATCGAAACACTGCGGTGCAAGGTGGGCGACGGTAAAGCCGCCACCGCCACGCCAGTTACGGATCGTGCTTGGACGTGTGGCAATGAGTCTAAGGGCTGTTTTAATTGCCGATTTCTCCTCTGGTGAGAGGTCCTGCTCTGAGCGAACCGCTCGCAGGAGTTTCGCTGCATCCTCCATCTTCTTCGTATCGAACTTCGCAGGAACCTCGACCCCGGGCTTGGGTTCGCGCTCGCTCGTGAAAGTCACGCCGCCTGCGTCATCGTTCTTAACCACTTTTTCAAGGCGCGGCCGCGTAAAGCGGTCAAACGTGTCTACCACGAGCTCGCACGTCACCCAGCGTCGGCCCATCTTCTGGGCTACCGCAGCGGTGGTTCCCGAACCGGCGAAAACATCGAGAACAATGTCGCCGGGGTTTGTAGCGATGTGGATGATGCGCTCTAGCAGGCGTTCAGGCTTAGGTGTGGTAAAAGGAAGCTGCCCAGGGAATAACGCCTGAATCTCCTTCTTCGCGGAGTCACTGTGCCCCACGTCACTATGGGGCCAAAAATTCTTAGGAATCGCCCCGTCGAGTTCGGAAAGGTAAATCTTGCGTTGAAATGCCCCTAGGCCACCCTCACTAGGATAATAAATGGGCCAGTTTCCCTCCGCATAACGACCGAGCGCGCGGTTGGCATCTTCTTGGTTCCAATGTGGGATTACAATTGGACGAATTTCCGGTCGCAATTTGACATTCGGACCCTCTACACTTTTCCGTCGGGCCAATTCCTCATCCGTGGATTCTCCTAGCTCATATCGGCCCCACTCTCGCATGATTCGAAGCATTTCGGGTTGTTCAAAGCGCCAATTTGAAGAGGAAGATGGATACATCATCTCACCCGTTACAGGATGCTGAATTCCATATACCCCTGGGTGTTGTCTTCTACCAAGGTTATGACGAGCACTTTTGTCGGATGGTTTCCACGGACCCTTATCAGCTCGGTCAGGATTGGTGTATCGAGCATTCATCGCTGAAGAGCGTGCGACTTTGTTTCTCTGAAACGCGGTAGTCTTTCGATAAACAAGGATTGTATCGGTGACCATTGGAATGCCTGAAGCATTATTTGAAGCTGCATAAGCCTTTTCCCATTTGACTTCGGTCACGTAGTTCCCGCTTCCGAAGACCTCGTCCATAAGCAACCTCATGCGGTGGCTTTCGACGTCGTCCAGGTGGACCCAAATCGACCCGTCATCGCTAAGAAGCTTGCGTAGGTGAACGAGGCGGTCACGCATCATGGTGAGCCATACGGAGTGTTCGAGGTTGTCCTCGTAATTGGCGAAGGTTTGTGCTGTGTTAAACGGTGGATCAATGTAGATGCACTTGACCTTACCGAGGTACTTCTCTCGCAACTCCGGCACGCGAGTAAGAGCTTCAAGCACGTCACCGGACTCACCGAGGATCAGCAAATTGTCCTCGGTCGGGTCCAAGTCTGCCCGCTCCGAGTATTGCGTGTCCTTGTCCTTCGGCGACTGCTTGCCGGTGACTACTTCGTCAATAACGAGTGCCCGAGTCTCGCAGTACCGCGGGTCTTTCGGATCAACCCACTCGTATGCGTAGCGTCCCTCTTCGCTGGGAATGAGTGCCTTGTCCTTGTTGAACCAGGTCAATTCAAGTAGTTGCTTCGTGCCGGCCACAGTCTCGCTGCCTCGTTTCCTCTGTCGGGGCTGTCAAACAATTCACACCTTATGGTAGCTGGAGCAATGACAGGACAGGAAGAAAATGCGGCCACAGGGGAACATGCTATCGAATCGCGAGCGGGGCGGGCTCGTCGGCGCTCGTAACGGTGTGCAGGACCAATTTTCCCAAAGCGATCTAACACGGCTCGTCGTCACATGACGACGTAGCGAATTACCCCACTATTTTCTGCAGGTGTTTAGGTTGTCCCGAGGCGAAATCATCGCCGAGCACTACATCGACACATCCCGCAACTACCAAAAACCATACTGGCGAAAAGGCCAACCCCCCGCTGACCCAAAATACAAAACCGGTGCCTTGGAAAAATTAAAACCGAGGCACCGGTTTGTCCACCATGTCGCGACTGAGTTGTCAACTATGTCGCGACTGAGGACACAAGCGCCCCAGAGAGCGCCCCAGAGAGGAATCGAACCTCCGACACCGGCTTTAGGAGAGCCGTGCTCTATCCACTGAGCTACTAGGGCATTGGTGCGAGCGTACCGCACCCGCGCGCGGCACAGAAAATCAGCTACGCACCGGCGAGCTCGGCCTGCTTCTCGCGCACGGCGGATGCGGGCGGGTTCGTCGCGTGGGTGCCGTCGGAGTAGAGCACGGTCGGCACGACGCGGTTGCCGTCGTTGACGGACTCCACCCATGCGGCCGCGTCCTCGTTGCCGGCGGCCTCGACGTCTACCACGTCGTAGGGCGTCTCGGTGCGGTCCAGGTTCTGGCGCAGCTTCGCGCAGAACGGGCACCAGCTGGTGGCGAAGACGGTCACGTGAGCGTTGGTTTCGGGGGTCGCAGTCATGCTACGAGTCGGTCCTTTCAAATCGTTGGTGCTTAAAGCGGGTGCCAGTTCGGGAAATATTCCACTCGCCGTCGCGCACGAGCGCAAATTCGGCGCCGAGGCGGGGTGCATAGACCGGGTGGGGGAGGGAATCGGCCACGCGGGCGTCGATAAGCGTGAGCTCGACGACGTCGACCTCGTCGAGCGTGGCTTCGTAGATCTGGCCACCACCGATGATCCACGCGTCCGTCTTCAGGTCGGGAAGATCGGGAGACACGAACGCCCCGTCCGACCACGCGCCCGCTTCGCGCGAGCTAAGCACATGGTTTGGGCGGCCTGGCAGCGGTTTCTTCGGCAACGACTCCCATGTCTTGCGCCCCATGATGACCGGGTGGCCCATGGTGACCTCTTTGAAGAACTTGAGATCCTCCGGCACACCCCACGGCATGCCAGCCCCGTCGCCGATGACGCCGTCGAGGGACTGCGCCCAGATTGCGCCCAGCACTAGACGGACACCTGCGCCTTGATCGTCGGGTGCGGGTCGTAGCCCTCCACCTCGATGTCGTCGAAGTCGTAGTCAAAGAGCGACTCCGCTTTGCGCAGCTTGAGCTGCGGGTACGGGCGCGGCTCGCGGGAGAGCTGCTCGCGCACCTGCTCGACGTGGTCGTTGTAGATGTGGCAGTCGCCGCCGGTCCAGATGAGCTCGCCAACCTTGAGGCCCGCCTGCTGCGCGAACATGTGCGTGAGCAGCGCGTAGGAGGCGATGTTGAAGGGTACGCCGAGGAACATGTCGGCCGAGCGCTGGTAGACCTGCATGCTCAGCGTCCCGTCCACCACGTAGAGCTGGAAGAGCAGGTGGCAGGGCAGTAGCGCCATCTTGTCCAGCTCGGAGACATTCCAGGCGGAGACGATGTTGCGGCGCGAATCCGGGTTCTCCTTCAGCGTCCGCAGCGCCTCCGCGATCTGGTCCACGTGTGTCCCGTCGGGGGTGGGCCAGGAGCGCCACTGCACGCCGTAGACCGGGCCGAGCTCGCCGTCCTCGTCGGCCCACTCGTTCCAGATGCGGATGCCGTTGTCCTTGAGCCAGGCGATGTTGGACTCGCCGCGCAGGAACCAGAGCAGTTCGCCGACGACCCCCTTGAAGAAGACCTTCTTCGTGGTCAGCAGCGGGAAGGAGTCGGCCAAGTCATAGCGCAGCTGGCGGCCGAACAAGCTCACCGTTCCGGTGCCGGTGCGGTCACCCTTCGCCTTGCCGTGTTCGGAGATCTCGCGCAGCAGGTCCTCGTACGGGGTGGGGACCGTCACTTCGTTGCGACCCCCTCGTAGCTGCCGTGCTCGTCGCGGTACTTCGCGCAGGCGGCGAGGATGTCGTCCGCGATCTCCGGGCGGCAGATGAGCACGTCGGGCACGTAGGTGTCCTTGTTGTTAAAGCGCAGCGGGGAGCCGTCGAGGCGGGAGCAGTGCAGGCCCGCGGCCAGGGACACGCCCACCGGCGCGGCCTGGTCCCACTCGTACTGGCCGCCGGCGTGCACGTAGGCGTCATAATCACCAAGCAGGACGTGCATCGCCTTCGCGCCGGCGGAGCCCACCTTCGCAGTTTCAAACCCGAGCGCGTCCGCCACTGCCTCCGCCACGGCCGGCGGGCGGTTGCGGGAGATCGCAATCTTCTTGGCAAAGGGGCCGGCGACGTGGCGCACGTCAGAGGACTTGAACACCACGCCCAGGTCCGGCAGGCCGACCGCGGCGTGGGTGGGCACGCCGTCTTCCACGAGCGCGATGTGCACAGCCCAGTCCTGGCGGCCGGTGGCGAACTCCTTGGTGCCGTCGAGCGGGTCCACGATCCACACGCGCTTATTGCTCAGGCGGGTCTGGTCATCCGCCGCCTCCTCGGAGAGGAATCCGTCGCCCGGGCGGTGCTGCTCCAGCACGCGGGCGATCCAGTTCTGGGCCAGGTCATCGCCCGCCTCGCCGAGTTCGCGCCCTCGCAGCAAGCCGACGCCGCGGATCCCCTTGAGGATCTCGCCGGTGCCTTGGGCAATCAGGTTGGTCAGCCGGGAGTCTGAATACTGCGCAGTCATAGTTCAAAGACTACCGCAGTTGACGGCCCGTTATCCTTGCAGCCATGAGCACGGAGATCCTCAACCGCTTCCACCCCCAGGTGGCCACCTGGTTTTCGGAGGTCTTCGCGGAACCGACCCCGGTCCAGCAGGGGGCGTGGCGCGCCATCGCGGACGGGGAGAACGCCCTGGTGGTCGCGCCCACCGGCTCGGGCAAGACGCTCGCGGCCTTCCTCTGGTCGCTGAACTCGCTGGTCGAGCGTGCTGGCCAGCAGGCATTGCCTATCGACGGCGCGCAGACCTCCACCCACGGAGGTGTGCGCGTCCTCTACATCTCCCCTTTGAAGGCGCTGGGCGTGGACGTGGAAAACAACCTGCGCGCGCCGCTTGGCGGGATCGCGCGCGTCGCGCAGCGGATGGGGCGCGATATGCCGGACATCTCCGTTGGCGTGCGCTCGGGCGATACGCCGCAGGCGGAGCGCAACCGCCAGCTGCGAAAACCGCCGGACATTCTGATCACCACCCCGGAGTCGCTCTACCTCATGCTCACCTCCAAGGCGGCGGGCATCCTGAAAACGGTCGACACCGTAATTGTGGACGAGATCCACGCGCTGGCCGGCACGAAGCGCGGCGTGCACCTCACGCTCTCGCTCGAGCGCCTTCGCCGCCTCGCGGGGAACTTCCAGCGCATCGGCCTGTCCGCCACGGTGCGCCCGCTGGAGGCGGTGGCGAACTTCCTGGGCGACAAGACCACCATCATCAATCCGCCCGCGGAGAAGCGCTGGCAGCTGGACGTTCACGTCCCGGTCGAGGACATGTCGGACCTGCCGGTGCCGGAGGATGCTTCCACGATTGGGGAGGCCGTGATTGAGGGTGACGTCGAAAAGCTTTTGCTTGACGACGCCACCGAGCCCCCACCACCGGGCGCCCCGAAATCCATCTGGCCACACATCGAGCGCGCCGTGTACGACGAGGTGATGGCGCACCGCTCGACCATCGTCTTCGTCAACTCCCGGCGCACCGCAGAAAGGCTGACCAGCCAGCTCAACGAGCTGTGGGCGAAGGAGCACGACCCGGACGCGCTCTCGCCGCAGACCCGGCGCCCGCCCGCGCAGCTGATGAAGTCGGTGGACACGGCGGGCCACGCGGAGCAGGTCATCGCGCGCGCCCACCACGGCAGCGTGTCCAAGGACGAGCGGCTGCAGACCGAGACGATGCTCAAGGAGGGTGCGCTGCGCGCGGTGATTTCCACCTCGTCGCTTGAGCTGGGCATCGACATGGGCGCGGTGGACCTGGTCATCCAGGTCGAATCGGCGCCGTCTGTCGCCTCGGGGCTGCAGCGCGTCGGCCGCGCCGGGCACACCGTGGGCGCGGTCTCGCAGGGCAGCTTCTACCCCAAGCACCGCTCCGACCTGGTGCAAACTGCGGTGACGGTGCCGCGGATGCGCGAGGGCGCGATCGAGGAGCTGCACACCCCGCGCAGCCCGCTGGACGTGCTCGCGCAGCAGACGGTCGCCGCGGTCGCGTTCGAGGACCTTGACGTAGACGAGTGGTTCGACACTGTGCGCCGCGCCTGGCCCTACCGGGACCTGGCGCGCGAAGTTTTCGACTCCGTGATCGACCTGGTCACTGGGGTCTACCCGTCGACCGACTTCGCGGAGCTTCGGCCCCGCGCCATTCTGGAGGGCACGATGCTGAAAGCCCGGCCGGGCGCGCAGCGCGTGGCGGTGACGAACGCGGGCACGATCCCGGACCGCGGCATGTTCGGCGTGTTCTTGCTCGGTGCCGACGACAAAGCACCCCGCCGCGTCGGCGAGCTGGACGAGGAGATGGTCTACGAGTCTCGCGTGGGCGACGTGTTTACCCTCGGCGCGTCGAGCTGGCGCATCGAGAACATCACCCGCGACCAGGTGCAGGTCACGCCCGCGCCCGGCCACACGGGCCGGCTCCCGTTCTGGAACGGCGACGGCCTGGGCCGCCCATACGAGCTGGGCAAGGCGCTCGGCGAGTTCCGCCGCCAGGCGCGCTCGGGCGAGGGGATCGACCCGGCGCTCGACGAGTTCGCCCGCACCAACCTCGTCGCCTACCTGCAGGAACAGGAGGAGGCCACGGGCGTGCTGCCGGACGAGCAGACGCTGGTGCTCGAGCGCTTCACCGACGAGCTGGGCGATTGGCGCGTGGTCCTGCACACCCCCTTTGGCAAGGGCGTGAACGCCGCCTGGGCGCTGGCCACCGGCTGGCGCGTCGCCCAGGAGACCGGCATGGACGCCCAAGCGGTCGCGGGCGACGACGGCATCGTCCTGCGCCTGCCGCAGGGGGAGAAGGAGCCGGACGGGTCGCTCTTCCAATTCGACGCCGACGAGATCGCCGACATCGTCACCGAGCAGGTGGGCAACTCCGCCCTGTTCGCGGCCCGCTTCCGCGAGTGCGCCGCCCGCGCCCTGCTCCTGCCGCGCCGCAACCCGGGCAAGCGCGCGCCACTGTGGCAGCAGCGCCAGCGCGCGGAGCAGCTGCTCGACGTCGCGCGCAACTACCCGTCGTTCCCCATCATCTTGGAGACGGTCCGCGAGTGCCTCCAGGACGTCTACGACCTGCCCGCGCTCCAGGAAGTCGTGCGCGAGCTGTCCACCCGCCGCATCCGCATCGCGGAGGTGACCACGGACCAGCCGAGCCCGTTCGCCTCGTCGCTGCTGTTTAACTACACCGGCGCCTTCATGTACGAGGGCGACACCCCGCTCGCCGAAAAGCGCGCCGCCGCCCTCTCGCTCGACCCGTCGTTGCTGGCCAAGCTCTTGGGCACCGTGGAGCTGCGGGAGCTTCTCGACGCCGACGTGATCGCCGAAACCGACGCGAAACTCCGCCGCCTGGGCCGCGCGAAAACCAGCGAGCAGTTCGCCGACACCCTGCGGATGGTGGGGCCAGTCGCCGTGGACGCGCTCGCTGACTACACCGACGTCCCCCTGACCACGCTGGAGGAGAGCCTGCACGGCCGGGTGATGCGGGTGCGCATCGGCGGGCGCGAGCACATCGCGCAAACGCTTGACGCCCCGCTGCTTCGCGACGGCCTGGGCATCCCCGTCCCGCCCGGGGTTGCCGCACAGGTAGCCACCATCCCGGACGCGCTGCAGCAGCTGGTCGGGCGCTGGGTGCGCACCCGTGGCCCGTTCACCCTGCGCGACCTGGCCGACGCCTTCGGGCTGGCCGTGGGCGCGGCGCACGAGCCGCTGACCCGTCTGGTGGACCAGGACAAGGTGATCCCGGGGCGCTACCGCCAGGGCGTGGACGAGGAAGAGTACGTCGCCGCCGAAGTCTTGCGCATCATCCGTTCGCGCTCGCTGGCGGTGGCCCGGGCGCAGACGCAGCCGGTCACGCAGTCCGCGTACGGGCGCTTCCTTCCCGCCTGGCACAACGTGGCCCCAGCAGGCGTGCGTCCGGCACTCCGCGGCGCGGACGGCGTGTTCACCGTGCTCGAGCAACTAGCCGGAGTACGCCTGCCTGCCAGCGCGTGGGAGTCGCACATTCTGCCCTCGCGCGTGGGCGACTACTCGCCGGTAATGCTCGACGAGCTCACCGCGGGCGGCGAAATCCTCATCGTCGGCGCGGGCAAGGCCGGCGCGCGCGACCCGTGGATCATGCTGCTGCCCGCCGACTACGCCGAGCAGCTCATGCCGCAGGTGGATGAACCACAACTCAGCCTCACGCAGACGCAGGTGATGGAGCGCATTCGCGGAGGCGGCGGCTACCTGTTCGCGGACCTGCTAGGCCCCGTCACCGAGCGCACCACGACTGCCGAGGAGCTGCGCGAGGCCATGTGGGACCTCGTCGAGGCCGGCAGCGTTTCACCCGACTCCTTCGCGCCCATCCGCGCCCGCCTCGCCGGTGGCAAAGGCAAGTCGGCGCACCGCACGCGGCGCCGCCCGCAGCGCAGCCGCATCCGATCCGGGCGCACTACCTTTGCCAACACCACGCCGCCGGACATGGTGGGGCGCTGGGCCGCGACACCCCGCGCGGACACCGACGCCACGCGCCGCTCCGTCGCGCTGGGGGAGAGCCTGCTCGACCGCTACGGCGTGGTCACCCGTGGCTCCGTCGTGGCCGAGGACATCCTCGGCGGCTTCGCGCTGGCCTACAAGACGCTGTCCGGCTTCGAATCCTCCGGCAAGGCGATGCGCGGCTACCTCATCGAAGGTCTCGGCGCATCGCAGTTTTCCACCCCGGCCACGATCGACCGCCTGCGTGGTCACGCCGATTCCGACGACGTCATCGGCTGGCCGTCCGGAACCCGCGAACCACACGTCCACGTGCTCGCCGCCACCGACCCCGCCAACCCTTACGGCGCCGCGCTGCCGTGGCCCGTGCAGGGCCCGACCAGGGCGGCAGGGGCCATCGTCGTGCTTATCGACGGCCTCCTCGCCGCCCACATCACCCGCGGCGGCAAAACCATGACCACATTCTTCGACGGCTTCCCGGAGGGGGTGGGCGACCCGCTCCCGCTGGTCATCGGTGCGTTGGATGAGGCGGTGCGCGCCGGGCGGATGCAGCCCGTGGGCGTCGAGAAGCTCAATGGTGGCCCCGCGTTTGGCCTGCGCGACTACGGGGCGCGGGTGACGCACAAGGGCGTGAAGATTGGCGCGAAAGCTGCGGCGCCGCCGAAGCGGCGTGGCCGGAGCGTGGCCGAGGCGCTGGGGGAGATGGACGAGGCGCGCGGGCCCGCCGAGGGGCTCAGCTTCGACGATTAGCGCGCCAAAAATCTGCAAAACATCAAGTACGATGTCTGCAAAACATAAAGTATAAATCCTGCAATATGTAAAACAGGGGGAGTTTTGGATACACAACAGCTGGCTGGCCGTCGATACCGCCCGAGAATCGTCGATAAGCGGCTTGAGTTTCTGCTCGAGGCGAGCGGTGCAGTGATTATTGAAGGACCTCGCGGGTGCGGGAAGACGATGACAGGGCTCCACCACTGTGCGTCGTATGCGCTTATCGAAGACCCGGCGACAAACCACATAGCGAAACTCGCGCCGGCCGCGGTGATAGACGGTCCTCGACCGCGGCTCCTCGATGAGTGGCAAGCTGCCCCCGACCTGTTTAATCTCGCCCGACGAGAAGTGGACCTAGCAGCAGCACCTGGACAATTTATTTTAGCCGGTTCAGCGGTTCCTGCGGATAGCATTCCTCGACATACCGGTGCGGCTCGATTTCTTCGGCTTCGGCAACGCACACTCACGCTGTGTGAGAAGGCAGATTACGCCCCCGTTGTATCGCTGGCCGGACTCCTACAGGGGGAGCCGGTCACCCCCGACGCTGGTCAGATTTCCTACACCCATGTCATCCAAAATCTGCTCACTCCGGGGTTTCCGGGATTCCAGACCGGAAATGAGCAGATCGTGTTGGCCCAGTTACACGGATACCTGTCGGAGGCGGCGCGTTCGGACATGCACCGCGTGGCGGACTTGCGCGTCACTCCACTTGCTACAGAGCGGCTGATTGCGGCAATCGCAAGGTCCGTTTCTGGGGAAGTTTCCGTCTCCACACTGCGAAAGGATTTGGATACGGTAAGTCCAGGAATCTCGCTACCGACGGTGACGAAACTCCTCGACAGTCTGCAGCGGATCTTTGTTGTGGAGGCGGTCTCCGCATGGGCCCCGCGGCTCCGCTCGAAAGCGAGGTTGCGTGTCTCGCCCAAGTATCACCTGGCCGATCCCGGGTTAGCCATTGCGGCACTCGGGGCAACATCCGCCTCATTGACCGCGGATCCTGAGACAGTGGGGCTTCTCTTCGAATCGGCCGTGATCCACGACCTCGCAGTCATGATCGAAGCAATGGGAGGTTCCATTTACCACTACCGCGACTCAAACGACAACGAGATCGATGTGGTGCTCACACTGCCTGACGGGCGCTGGGGTGCTGTCGAGGTGAAAACTGGGTTCAGTGGGGTTGAGCGAGGCGTAGCCTCGCTGAAAAAGGCGATCGCCTCGCTAGATCACGAATCCGGACCTCCAACGTTTAGCGCGGTGATCACGGGTACAGGCATCACAGCCCCGCTCGACGACGGGATTGTCACCTTCCCGCTGCACCAACTCCGTCCCTAACCCGCGACTAGCGCCCCCGGGGCCTAGAATCGCCCCATGCCTGAAGGGGATTCCGTCTACCAGCTGTCCAAACGTCTGCAGTGGATGACCGGCCGGGAGGTCACGCGCACGAGCCTGCGCGTGCCCCGCTACGCCACGGTCGACTTCACCGGCATGACCTGCGAGCGCGTGTGGCCCTACGGCAAGCACTTGTTCATGCAGTTCGGCGCGCCCGACCACACAGCGCAGATCCTGCACACACACCTGAAGATGGAGGGCACCTGGGCCTTCCACCGGGCGGGCCAGCGGTGGCGCAAGCCCGGCCACGCCGCCCGCGTCGTGCTCTCGCTTGCCGACGCCCCCGCCCCCGACATCGAGCTCGTCGGGTTTTGGCTCGGACTTGTCCGGGTCTTCCCCGCCCGCGAGTACCCCCAGGAAATGGGGTATTTGGGCCCGGACCTGCTTGCCGATGACTTCGCCGCCGCCGAGGCGATCCGCCGCATTGAGGCAAACCCGGACATGGAAATCGGGCGCGCACTGTTGGACCAGCGCAACCTTGCCGGAATCGGCAACGAGTACCGCGCCGAGATCAACTTTCTGGCGGGGACCCACCCGGCGTCGAAGGTGGGGGACGTGGACGTCGACAAGCATGTGGCCCTGGCGCGCCGGCTGATGTGGGCGAACAAGGACTCGCCCGTGCGCGTGACCACCGGGATCAAGCGTGCGGGCGAGACGAGCTACGTGTTTGGGCGGAACCGGAAACCGTGCAGGCGCTGCGGCACGCTCATTACCAAGGGGTTTCTCGGGGGCGAGGGTGACCTGGAGCGCGTGATCTGGTGGTGCCCGCGGTGCCAGCCCGCGCCGTGAGCCGCTACTGGGCGGGGGCGCCTTCCTTGCGCTCCTTCATGGCGCGGCGGATGAAGAAGGCGAGGAAGCCGACGATGATCAGGATGAGAATGACGTAGATGACCTTGGAATACGCATCGACGTACCCGGTGACCTCCTCCCACCGGTCGCCGAGCGCGTAGCCGAGGGAGACCAGGATGGTGTTCCAGATCGCGGAGCCGAGCGTGGTCCAGATACCAAACGTGAGCAGGCTCATGCGGTCCAGGCCGGCGGGGATGGAGATCAGGGAACGGATGCCCGGGATGAGGCGGCCGATGAACACGGAGGTCCTGCCGTACTTGTCAAAGAATTTCAGCGACGCATCCACGTCGGAGGCTTTGACCAGCCACATCCAGTCCGCGATCTTGCGCAGGCGGGCGGCACCCAGCCAGGCGCCGATGCCGTAGAGGAGGTACGCGCCGACGACGGAGCCGACGATGGACCAGATGAGCACGGAGGCGAAGGACAGGGAGCCCTGCGCCACGGTGAAGCCGCCGAGCGGGAGGACCACCTCAGATGGGATTGGCGGGAAGAGGTTTTCTAGCAGGATGGCGATGCCAACGCCCGGGCCGCCGAGGATCTCCATGAGGTGGATGATCCAGTCGATGATTCCTTGCACGGCTACTCCTTGTATTCCATTTGGGCCGAAGCTAAACGCTTATTGTGCCCTACGAGACCTCCAAGGACCAAGTGTGCACAGGCGCGCCGGACTGCTGGTTTGCTACGTATTGCCTGAGCACGCGGGCGAGCGCGTCGCCGCGCTCCTTGGTGGCCGGCCGCGACTGCGGGGCGATGGAGTTGAGCGCGTTGAGCTGCCACATCGCCCCGTTTTGGCGCGTGCGGGCTCGGCCCTCGATGATGCCGAGGTATTCGTCGGCGAGGTGGGGTGCGACGTCGAGAAGCTCCAAACCCTCGTGGGCGAGGGGCAGCAGGTGCTTTGCGACGAGCTCCGTGACGTCAATACTGCCCAGCGTCGGCCAGGTCAACTGCGCGGTGAGCCCGTGGCGCGCGCCCTCGTGGAAGTTGCGCTCGGCGTCCTCGAAGCTGAGGCGCGACCAGACGGGGCGGGTCTGCTCGCTGAGCGCCTTGACCATGCCGTAGTAGAAGGCGGCGTCCGCGATGATGTCCTTGACAGTGGGGCCTGCGGGCAGGAGGCGGTTTTCCACGCGGATGTGGGAGAGCTCCGTGTTCGGGTCGTAGATGGCGCGGTTCCAGCGCCAGATCGTGCCGTTCTGCAGGTTGAGGTAGTGCAGCCCGGGGCTGTCGCCCTTCATAAACGGGGCGCCGGCCTGCATGCGGCCCTCCGGGAGCAGCGGGGAGAAGTACCGGACGTTCTCCTCGAAGAGGTCGAAGACGCTGGTGATCCAGCGCTCGCCGAACCAGACACGCGGGCGCACGCCCTGGTTAATCAGCTCCTGGGTGCGCGTATCGATGGACTGCTGGAACACGGGGATGCGCGATTCGTGCCAGACCCGGTGCCCCATAAAGAGCGGCGAGTTCGCGGACAGCGCGGCTTGCACGCCAGCGATCGCCTGCGACGCGTTCCACGCGTTGGCAAAGCGTGCGGGGGAAACCTGCAGGTGGAGCTGGATGGAGGTGCAGGTGGACTCGGTGGCGATGTCCTCGAAGTTGTGGCGGTAGCGCTCCTCGCGCCACAGGTTGAGGTGGACGAGCTCACCGCGGGTATCCATGATGGAGTTGTTCAGCCCCGCGTAGCGGTTCTCCGGCGTCATCCACGCCGGGTTTTTGAGGAACTTCGAGGTCATGGTGGGCAGGGTGCCGATCATCGCGACGGTGGAGCCGGCGGCCTCCGCGGCGTCGGACACCTCTTTGAGGCGCCGGCTGAGCCCCTCCTCGAGCTTGGTCAGGCCGTCGCCCGCAATGGACAGCGGCGGGTGGTTGAGCTCGACGTTGTAGGCGCCGATTTCAGACTGGAACTCGTCGCCGAGGCGCTCGAGCACGGCCTGGTTGTTGGCGTGCGGGCGCATCTCCGCGTCCACCAGGTTGAGCTCCAGCTCCAGCCCGATCGTGCCGTGGCTGACAAACTCCGCCTCCTGCAGGTGGCGGTCGAAGAGCTCGAGCTCGTCCTCCAGGCGCCTCCGGTACACGGAGCGCTGGCGCGGGGTGTAGGAATCCGCGGAGATTTGCTCGCCCATGGGTGCCTACTTCTTGCTGCGGTACCAGGAAATCAGTGCATCGGTAGAGGCATCGCCGGTGTTCGGTGCCTCCTTGCCCGCGACGGCGGCTGCGAGGTCGTTGGCCTGCTGCTTGCCCAGCTCAACGCCCCACTGGTCGAAGGAGTTGATGTCCCAGATGACGCCCTCGGTGAACACGATGTGCTCGTAGAGCGCGATGAGCGCGCCCAGGGTAAACGGGCTGAGTTCCTCGGCCAGGATCGTGGTGGTGGGGCGGTTGCCCGGCATGACCTTGTGCGGGGCCAGCTCGTTGCTCACGCCCTCCGCCTCGATGGTCTGCTGGTCCTTGCCAAACGCGAGCACCTTGGTTTGGGCGAAGAAGTTGCCCATCAGCAGGTCGTGCATGGAGCCGGTGCCGTCGGCGGTGGGGAAGTCCTCCTTCGGCGTGGCAAAACCGATGAAGTCCGCGGGCACCATCGTGGTGCCCTGGTGCAGGAGCTGGAAGAAGGCGTGCTGGCCGTTGGTGCCGGGCTCGCCCCAGAAGATCTCGCCGGTGTCGTAGGTGACCGGGGAGCCGTCGTGGCGGACCGACTTGCCGTTGGACTCCATGGTCAGCTGCTGCAGGTACGCCGGGAAGCGGGAGAGGTCCTCGGAGTAGGGGAGCACGGCGTGGGTCTGGACGTCGTAGAAGTTGCGGTACCAGACGTTGAGCAGGCCCATCAGCGCCGGGACGTTCTTGGACAGCTCGGTGGTGCGGAAGTGCTCGTCCATGGCGTGGAAGCCCTCGAGCAGGCGCATGAAGTCCATCGGGCCGATCACGGCCATGAGGCTCAGGCCGATTGCGGAGTCGACCGAGTAGCGGCCGCCAACCCAGTCCCAGAAGCCGAACATGTTGGTCGTGTCGATGCCAAACTCAGCGACCTTCTCCTTGTTCGTGGATACGGCGACGAAGTGCTTGGCAATCGCGGACTCGTCTCCATCGAACTGCTCGAGCAGCCAGCGCTTCGCCGCGTGCGCGTTGGTCAGCGTCTCCTGCGTGGTGAACGTCTTGGAGGCGATGATGAACAGGGTCTCCTCCGCGTTGCAGCGGTCCAGCACCGCGGCCATGTCTGCCGGGTCGACGTTGGACACGAACTCCGCGGTGATGCCTGCGGTGGCGTAGGCGCGCAGCGCCTTGGTCGCCATCGCGGGACCCAGGTCCGAGCCGCCGATGCCAATGTTCACGACCTTCTTGATGGTGTGGCCGGTGTGGCCGAGCCACTCGCCGGAGCGCAGGGCGGAGGCGAAGTCGCGCATGCGGCCGAGGACCTCGTGGACGTCGGCGGCGACGTCCTGGCCGTCGACCTCCAGGTCCGCCTCGGCCGGCAGGCGCAGCGCGGTGTGGAGCACTGCGCGGTCCTCGGTGTTGTTGATGTGGGCGCCGTCAAACATCTGGCCGATCTTGTCCTGCAGGCCCGCTTCCTCTGCGAGGGCGGTCAGGGCGTCGAGCACGGAGGCGTCGATAAGCTGCTTCGACATGTCCACGTGCAGGCCTGTCGCCTCGAAGGTGAGGTTTGTCGCGCGGTTGCTGTCCGCGGCGAAGAGGTCGCGCAGCGTGGTCTGCGACTTCTCGGCGTGCAGCTTTTCCAGGTTTTTCCAGGCAGACGTGGACGTGATGTCGGTCATTATTCCTCCCAAGGAAGTGCGAATCGTTCTCACCCCACGGTAGCCAAAAGTGCGGTGCGAGTGCCTAGCCCAGCTTCCCGCGGCCCAGGCGCAGCAGGATGTTGGCCAGGGTTGGGCCTTCCTCGCCCAGCTCGTCGCGGAACTGGTTAATGATTGCCACCTCGCGGGTGTGCACGAGCTTCGTGCCGCCGGATCCCATCCGCGTCTTGCCGATGGCGCGGGAGACCTCGGAGCGGCGCTTCACCGCGTCCAGGATCACCCGGTCCAGCCGGTCAATCTCCTTGCGGTATTGCTGAATCTCCGCGTCCGACAGCGGGTCATCGGTGCCAGAGGGCATGCGGATGTCAAAATCGCTCATGGCAGGACATTATGCCACGGCACCTGCGGATATGGACCGTTTTATCCAGGGTGTTCGAACGGGGTCGGGGCGATGTTGGGGCGGTGGGTACGCTGAACCGCATGACTGATCTGACCCTGGGACTCAATCCGCAACAGCAGGCGGCTGTGCAGCACGAGGGCTCGCCGCTGCTCATCGTCGCCGGCGCAGGCTCCGGCAAGACCGCCGTGCTGACCCGCCGCATTGCTTACCTGTTGCAGCAGCGCGGGGTCGCGCCGTGGCAGGTGCTCGCCATCACCTTTACTAATAAGGCGGCCGCGGAAATGAAGGAGCGCGTCGCCCAGTTGGTCGGCCCGGAGTCGGAGCGCATGTGGGTGGCCACGTTCCACTCGGTCTGCGTGCGCATCCTGCGCCAGCAGGCGCAGCTCGTGCCGGGGCTGAACACCAACTTCACCATCTACGACTCGGACGATTCCCGCCGCTTGCTGTCCATGATTGCCAAGGACTTCAACCTGGACCTGAAGAAGTTCTCCGCGCGCACCCTGGCCAACGGCATCTCCAATCTCAAGAACGAGCTCGTGGACCCGGACACCGCGTTAGCGGACGCGGAGCGCACCCACAACCCGTTCGAGACCACCGTGGCCAAGGTCTTTGCGGAGTACCAGCGCCGCCTGCGCCAGTCCAACGCCCTGGACTTTGACGACCTGGTGGGGGAGGTCGTGCGCATTCTCAAGGAGCACCCGCAGGTCACGGAGTACTACCGCCGCCGCTTCCGCCACGTGCTGGTGGACGAGTACCAGGACACGAACCACGCGCAGTACGAGCTCATCCACACGCTCGTCGGCACGGGTGCGGACGCCCCGGAGCTCGCGGTGGTGGGCGACTCGGACCAGTCGATCTACGCGTTCCGCGGTGCCACGATCCGCAACATCGAGGAGTTCGAGCGCGACTACCCCAACGCGCGCACCATCCTGTTGGAGCAGAACTACCGCTCCACCCAGAACATTTTGAACGCGGCCAACTCGGTGATCGCGCAGAACGAGGGGCGCCGGCCGAAGAAGCTGTGGACCGACCAGGGCGCGGGCGAGAAGATCGTCGGCTACGTCGCGGACAACGAGCACGACGAGGCCCGCTTCATCGCCTCGGAGATCGACCAGCTGTCAGACTCCGGCGTCCCGTACTCCGACATGGCGGTCATGTACCGCACCAACAATGCCTCGCGCGCGCTCGAGGACATCTTCATCCGCTCCGGCATCCCCTACAAGGTGGTCGGCGGCACGCGCTTCTACGAGCGCCGCGAGATCCGCGACATCGTCGCCTACATGAAGGTGCTGGACAACCCCGATGACACGGTCAGCCTGCGCCGCATCGTTAACGTGCCCAAGCGCGCGATCGGCGACAAGGCCCAGGCCATGGTGGCGCTGCACGCGGAGAACCAGGGGGTGAGCTTTGGGCAGGCGCTTATCGACGCCGCGTCGGGGAACGTCGACATGATCAAAGCTCGCGCCAAGAACGCGATCAGCGGGTTCGTAGAGCTTATGGACGGACTGCGCAAGGAAATGCCGGAGCTGCGCAACGAGGTCACGGGCATGCCGGACCTAGGCCAGCTCGTCTCCCGCATCCTGGACGCGACCGGGTACCAGGCGGAACTGGAGGCGTCGAACGACCCCCAGGACGCGACTCGCCTGGACAACCTCAACGAGCTCGTCTCCGTCGCGCGCGAATTCTCCTCCGAGGCGGCCAACCAGGTCGCCTACATGTCGGACGAGGAGCTCGACGCCGTGATGGTGGAGGGCGAGCCCGCGCCGGGATCGCTGCAGGCGTTCCTGGAAAAGGTTTCTCTAGTGGCGGACGCGGACCAGCTGCCGGACAACGAGCAGGGCGTGGTCACCATGATGACACTGCACACCGCGAAGGGCCTGGAGTTTCCCACCGTCTTTGTCACCGGCTGGGAGGACGGGCAGTTCCCGCACCTGCGCGCGCTGGGGGACCCGGACGAACTGGCCGAGGAGCGCCGCCTGGCGTACGTGGGCATCACCCGCGCCAAGCAGCGGCTGTACCTCACGCGCGCGATGCTGCGCTCCTCGTGGGGGAACCCGGTGACCAATCCCGCCAGCCGCTTCCTCGCGGAAGTCCCGGAGGACCTCATCGACTGGCGCAGGACTGAGCCGAGCGGAACCGGCACGTCCGGCGCCTGGGGCTCGCCCGCGCCCCTCGGCGGCAGTCGGCGCTCGGGTTCGGGCCGGCGCTCGGGTCGCGGGGCCGGTTCCGGCGGGGTGAAGGTGCACAAGAACCTCAACCTCGCGCCGGGCGACCGGGTCAACCACGCCAAGTACGGGCTCGGCACCGTCCAGTCCGTGGACGGCGCGGGAGTGCGTGAGACCGTGACGGTGGACTTCGGCTCCTCCGGCACCGTCCGGCTCATGCTCATCGGCGGGCTGCCGATGGAGAAGATTTAGGAGATCCGGATGCCCTGCTGGGCGAACCAGGGGACGGGATCGACCTGGTTCACGCCGTCGGGCTTGATCTCAAAGTGGAGGTGGGGGCCGGTGGACTGGCCCTCAGAGCCGATCTGAGCGATCTGCTCGCCAGCCTTGACGCGCTGGCCGACGGACACGTTGTACTGCGACATGTGGCCGTACACGGATACCTCGCCGCCGTCGTGCTGGATGACGACCCAGTTGCCAAATCCCTGCGCCGGTCCAGCGTTGATCACGGTGCCGTCCATCACGGCGTAGATCGGGCTGCCCAGGCTGTTGGCGATGTCGATGCCGCGGTGCATGGTGCCCCAGCGCATGCCGAAGCCGGAGGTGAACGTACCGGTGGCCGGCGTGACCACGGTGCGGCCGTCCGCGGTGCGGCCGCGCTGCATGGTGACGCCGCCTTCGCCGTTGTTGGGGGTGAACTGGCTGCTGATCTCTTGGCCGAGCGCGCGGGGGTCGTAAACAATGCTGTAGTCGCCGACGGTGAGGGTGGCGCCGGACTCCAAAATGGTGTCCGCGGCCTTGGCAAGGTGCTTGACCGCATCCTGTTGGTTTTCTACCGGGGCGCCGTTGATCTGGACGGCCGGGCCGGCGAATGCCGGGGCGGGCAGCAGGGTGAGCGAAAGCGCCGTGGCAGCGACTGCGGCAAGCAGGCGACGTTGCATGTGCGACAAACCTTTACATTGAGGGGAGCGTATACCGCGTTAAAACTTAGCGTGCCGGCACCCCGTGAGCAACGCTCTGACGTGCAATTTTGTCGAAAAGTTGTGTCATTTTCCGCCGTCCACGCAGGTCAACGCGGGTGTTGCTGGAGTGAAAATTGTTGCAAAAGTGACGCGAGTTGAGGGGGAGTCCGGGGATGGGGGGTCGGTTTGGTTGGAAGCTGGGCGGATGCTCCACGCCCGACCTGGCCTGGGGTGGAAAAGGCGCGCACCAAACGGCCCGTCCTGCATGACGAAGACTGGATGACGAGGGTGCGACGAAAATTCCGCGTCTTCGTCATCGCGTTCTCGTCAAACAGGCCAAAGCGCACCCCAACGGCACACCGAGCCGGGCCCTTGATCCCTGCGATTGCCGCAGCAACGCAAAACGCCCCGGGAAAACCGGGGCGTCAAGAGGGGAAGGAAGGTCTTAGAGCGAGATGCCGCGCTCTGCCAGCCAAGCGGCCGGGTCGACGGGCGTGGTGCCGTCTGGGTGGATCTCAAAGTGTAGGTGCGAGCCGGTGGAGAAGCCCATGCTGCCCATGCCGGCGATGTTCTGGCCGGCGTGGACGCGCTCGCCGACTGCCACGTTGAGCGTCTGCATGTGGCCGTAGACGGAGACGGAGCCGTCGTCGTGGCGCAGGCGGATCCAGTTGCCGTAGCCCTGGGCCGGGCCGGAGTCGATCACGGTGCCGTCCATGACGGCGAGGATCGGGGTGCCCGGGGAGTTCGCGATGTCCACGCCGTAGTGGAAGGAGCCCCAGCGCGGGCTGAACGGGGAGGTGAACGCACCCTCTGCCGGCTTGACGGTCTGCGGTGCGCGGGCGGCCTCGTCGGCCTTTGCTACCTCGTCGGAGTGCGCAACGGCCTTGTCCAGCTGGTCGGTCAAGTTGGTGACCGGCTTGTACTCGGAGATGGCCAGCACCTGCGGGGAAGAGGCGAGGGCGTCGGCGGTGGCGACGGCGTCATCAACAAGGTGGTTGGTATCCGCAGCCAGCTCGATGTCAACGTTGGAGGTCTGCGGACCGTCTGCAGCCAGGGTTGCGGCGGCGGCGCCGGAGAGGCCGGCGGTGGAGACGGCGCCGGTGGTGACGGCGACCATGGCGACGCGACCCTTGTTCGGGGTCTGCTTACGGTGCTTGCCACCCTGCTTCGATGCGTTGTACATGTGCCCTCTTTGAAGCGTTCCGTTGGTCTGCGTTCCGCAACCTTCCCGGTAGCGGATCGTAACCTTCCTGTTATCTACGAGAGGTCACTGTAACGAATTGGTCTCGGCATGGCAAGCTGGATTCTAAAATTTTCTTAATCGTTTTCAGGTTGTTGATTCGTTACATAAATGCGCTCGCACGCGAGCGTGTAGCGCCTCATGCCCGGGCGGGCCCAGGACGTTGCATTTTGTTGGGAGTCGTCCGGGTATTTTACCGCCGCTGCGCGGGTACGCGGGGGAGTGTTGGACATCGGGCAGCGGCAATTCAGTGGCAAAGTTAACGACGATGAGCACCAATTCAAGCCCCCAAACAGGGCCCTCCTCGAGGCCGCAGCGGAGCCGCCCGCGCGTTACCTTGCGTGAACAGCGAGAATACAGTGAAGCAAGTGCGGCCAGTGAGCCGAGTGAGCGCAGTGATGCTGGCGGGCGCGGGAAAGCTCGCCGGCCGCGTGGAGGCGTCGAGAAGCGCAAACGGCTGCGACAAGGCAACCGGACTCGTCGCACGCAGCAGCTGCGAGGCCACCCCGACAAGGCGGATGCGGTCCCGCAGACGTGGAGCGAGCGCATCCGCCACTACCTTGGCTTCGTGCTGGTCCCCAACGCGGTACTCGGGCTCGGCGCGATCGCGCTGTGCTTCGCGGTGCTGCTGATCGGTGGTTGGCCACTTTCGTACCTCCCGATGGCTATCGGCGAGACGTGGCTGGTCGGCCACGGCGTCCCGTTCGAGTTCGATGGAGTGACCCTCGGCGCGGTCCCGCTGCTGCCTGCGCTCGGCGCGATCGCCATCGTGGCTGCTCGCGTCCGCGCGGCGACCGCCCACCGTGTGAGCATCCTCGACCTGGGGGTGCTGCTCGCACTCACGCTCCTCATCCCGCTCACGCTGTCCGGCATCGCCCTGTTTATGGTGTCGGACGCCTCGGCGGTCTACCCGGTCAGCGCCCCGCCCGCCGCGTTAGCGCTGCTCCTGCCGCCAGCGCTGCACTTCATTGGCTTCTGCTTCGGCCTTCGGGCCGTCCTGTGGCGCGCGCTGGCCAAGCGAGGCGGGGTGCCGGAAGTGCTTATCGACGCCGCGCTCACCGCCCTCAACGCCATCCGGAACCTCGCACTCGCCGGCGGCGTCGTTGCCTTGGTCGTGCTGGCGCTGCACTACCAGCGGGTCGGCGACCTGGTCGCCGCCTACCCCAACCTCGGGGCCGCGGGTGGGTTGTGGCTGACGCTGCTGTGCCTGCTCTACCTGCCCAACGCTGCGGTGACGTCGATGGCGGTCCTGCTCGGCGGGTCCTTCGACTACGCCGGGGTGTCCACCTCGCTGTTCGCCTCCGGCAACGTCGCCCTGCCGCCGCTGCCGCTGCTGGCCGCGGTGCCGGAGAGCGTGCCGGCGTGGGCGCCGGTGTGCATGCTGATCCCGGCCGGCGTGATCCTGGCGTCGCTCTGGAAAGTCCGGCCGACGCTGGCACAGGCTGGCGCAACGGGCGTCTGGGGCGGCGTGATCGGTCTGGTCCTCGGCGTGCTCACCTCCGGCGAGGCCGGCGCCTACGGGACCGTCGGCCCCACCGCGTGGAAGCTGGGAGTCCTCCTGCTCGGGTGGCTCGCGGTGCTGAGCCTGCTGGTGTGGGCGGTTGCCGTATTCCGCAGTGCGAAGCAGGATGACTAAGCTATGGCCCGTGAGTAGCCAATCATTGTCCGTTGCTGTGCTGGTTTCCGGCACAGGCAGCCTGCTCAAGGCGATTTTGGACGACATCCAGAGCCCGTACCGCGTCGATCTTGTCGTCGCGGACCAAGTATGTCCCGGCATCGAGCGTGCGAAGAACGCCGGTGTGCGCACCGCGGTCGTGCCAGTCGGCGATGATCGCGCTGCCTGGGATAGAGAGCTCGCGGCGACCGTGGACAAGGCACAGCCTGACGTGGTCGTTTCCGCGGGCTTTATGCGTATCTTGGGCAGCGCGTTCCTGGATGAGTTTGAAGGGCGCACAATTAACACTCACCCCTCCTTGCTCCCCGCGTTTCCGGGCGCGCACGCCGTCGAGGACGCGCTGGAGTACGGCGTGAAGGTGACCGGCTGCACCGTCCACTACGTGGATGCTGGGATGGATACCGGCGAGATCATCGCTCAGCGCGCGGTGCGCATCCAGGAGGGCGACACGAAGTCCACTCTGCACGAACGAATCAAGCAGGCGGAGCGCGAGCAGATTGTGGGTCTGCTGCGCGGCGCCACCATCTCCGACGGGAAGGTACTGTTCAATGGGAATTCAGATTAAGCGCGCGCTGATCAGCGTGTACGACAAGACTGGCGTGGAGGATCTCGCCCGCGCGCTCGGCGAGGCCGGCGTAGAGATCGTCTCCACCGGCTCGACCGCCAAGCGCATTGCCGACGCCGGCGTGCACGTCACCGAGGTCGCCGAGCTCACCGGGTTCCCCGAGGTGCTCGAGGGGCGCGTCAAGACCCTGCACCCGCGCGTGCACTCCGGCATCCTGGCGGACCTGCGCAAGGACGCCCACGCCGAGCAGCTCAAGGAGCTGGGCATCGAGCCGTTCCAGCTCGTCGTGGTGAACCTGTACCCGTTCGAGGAGACCGTCGCCTCCGGGGCGGATTTCGACGCTTGCGTGGAGCAGATCGACATCGGCGGCCCCTCCATGGTGCGCGCCGCCGCGAAGAACCACCCGTCCGTCGCCGTCGTGACCAACCCGTCCCGCTACGCGGACGTCATTGATGCTGTGAAGGGCGACGGCTTCGAGTTGGAGGACCGCAAGCGCCTCGCGCTCGAGGCGTTCACGCACACCGCGCAGTACGACGCCGCCGTCTCCTCCTGGTTCGCCGAACAGCTCGGCGCCGAGGAGGCTGCCGAGGGCGACGCGCTGCGCTACGGCGAGAACCCGCACCAGGCAGCCCGCCTGGTCAACGAGGGCTGGGGCATTGCCAACGCCACCCAGTTCGGTGGCAAGGAGATGAGCTACAACAACTACCAGGACGCCGACGCCGCGTGGCGCGCGGCTTGGGACCACGAGCGTCCCTGCGTGGCCATCATTAAGCACGCGAACCCGTGCGGTGTCGCGGTGTCGGACGATTCTATTGCCGACGCGCACGCGAAGGCGCACGCCTGCGACCCGGTCTCCGCGTATGGCGGTGTGGTCGCCGCGAACCGCGAGGTCACCGTCGAGATGGCGGAGCAGGTCAAGCCGATCTTCACCGAGGTCATCCTGGCTCCGTCCTACGAGGACGGCGCGATCGAGGTGCTTCAGGAGAAGAAGAACCTGCGCATCCTGCAGGTCGAGCCGAAGCAGCCCGGCGAGGAGCGGAAGCAGATCTCCGGCGGCTGGCTGGTGCAGGACCGCGACGCCTACCAGGCTGAGGGGGACACCGCCTCGAACTGGAAGCTGGTCGCCGGCGAGGCCGCCGACGAGCAGACCCTGGCCGACCTGGAGTTTGCCTGGCGCAGTGTGCGTTGCGTGAAGTCCAATGCGATCTTGATTGCGGCCCAGGGGGCGTCGGTAGGCATTGGCATGGGCCAGGTCAACCGCGTCGACTCGGCGAAGCTCGCCGTCGACCGCGCCAACACCCTGGACGAGGGCAAGAACCGCACCAACGGGGCTGTGGCAGCCTCCGACGCGTTCTTCCCCTTCGCCGACGGTTTCCAGCTGCTCGCCGACTCGGGCGTGAAGGCCGTGGTGCAGCCGGGTGGCTCCATCCGCGATGAGGAAGTCATCGCCGCCGCCAAGGAGGCCGGTGTGACGATGTACCTGACGGGGACTCGCCACTTCGCTCACTAATTTGCGGGGCACAGAATGGTATCCTACGTATACTTTTAAGGTCAGCCGTAAATAAACGGCAGTAACGTGATGTAGGGAGCGCAGATTCGTGTCCTCGCAACTTTCTTCGCAGCCGTGGGCGAAGCAAATTACCGCGGCGCTGATGGCCATGGGGATCTCCCTGCCGGTGATGCCGGCGGTGGAGGATCTCCCCGTCATCGGCGATGCGTACGTGCAGGCCTACAACGGCCTGCCCGACAACATCAAGCAACAGGTCCCGCCGCAGCTGCGGCCGAAGCAGCCCGGCCAGGCGGGGCAGCCGTCCCACGCGCCGGGCGCCGCCGCGCAGCCCGCCGTTGACCACCAGGCGGCCCTTGACGGGCTGGTACGCGCGGTGGAGGGGCACCACAACGGCCGCGTCGCCGTCTCGGTCGCGGGCAACGGCGCGCAGATCACCGCCGGAGACAACGCCGCTTACCCGGCGTTTTCCACCATGAAGGTGCCGCTGGCCATCGCCGCCCTGCGCCAGAGCCCGGGCTTTGCCAACGACGCCCGCCTGGCCATCACGGTCTCCGACAACGACGCCGCCTACCGCATGTACAACCAGGTCCCTGGCGCCGAGTCCGTCAAGGTGATCCAGCAGGCGGGTTCCGCCACGACGACCTCCGCGGCGTACGGGATGGATACCCTCTGGAACACCTCCGGCCAGGCGCAGTTTGCCTCCGGGCTGCGCTGCGTCGCGGGCCACGAGCCGGTGCTGGACCTCATGGGGCAGATCACCCCGGACCAGCGCTGGGGCCTTGGCCAGATCGGCGGTGCCCGCTTCAAGGGCGGCTGGAACACGCACGAGGACGGCTACGTGGCCCGACAGTTCGGCCTGGTCCCGGGCCCGAACGGTGATGTCGCCGTGGCGATCACTGCGTTCAGCCACGGCGGCTACGCGGAGAGCACCCAAATGCTCAGCGAACTCGCACGAGGCCTTGACGGGATGCGCGGGACCCTGCCCACCGCGCGCTGCTAACCTCTGGTGAAACCTGCACACCCTGCAGGCCGAAACGAGAAAGGCGGTAGTGCGTGGTCGACCGACAAGGCGAGTACGAGCGTGGCCAGGAGGTCGACCCGCCTACCCAGGTCCTTCCCGCGCAGCAGGTCGATGAAGATCAGGACGAAACTCAGGACGACGACCGTCGCGGGAGGATCGGTACCTGGCTCGTCGGCGGCTTGGTCGGGGCGGCCGCGCTCATTATGGGGGCTCTCTTTTACACCTCGGTGAGTGGCCTCGCGCAGGGCGCGAAGCAACCTGAGAGCGTCACCAGCACCATGGTCGTGACGTCAACGCAGGTCACGGAGGTGACGACGACGAGGGTGGCGCCGGCTCCCGCGCCGACGAGCACGGCGGCGCCAAAGACGTCGAAGACACCGAAAGCCTCAAAGACGTCGAAGAAGTCCTCGGCTGTGGCGTCGTCGAAGGCGGGCACGGGGGCGTCGACAAGCACTGCAACGGCGAGCAAGACGAAGAAGCCACAAGCCTCGAAGACGACCAAGACCAGCCCGACGACGAGCCGGTAGCGCACCCAGCTGGCGGTGAGGGAAATGCACGGTGAATTTCAACATTTTGGCAGATGTTGATTTATCATTTCCCAGAACCCCCAATTTGCATACATGACCCTCGGCGCGCCCCCGCGCCTCGGGAAAGGCGCGACAATGAGCAGTAAGTACGGCCAAGGCGACGTGAACCCCAGCACGGAGCAGTGGGCCGCCGCGGACACCGAGACGGTACAGTTCTCGGGCCAGTACCCGCAGCAGCCCCAGCAGCAATACGCACCGCAGCAATATCCACCACAGCAATACGGTCCGGCGTACGGCCAGGGGCAGTACCCGTACCACGAGGAGAATCGCCGAAACTGGACCCCGTGGCTCATCGCCATCATTGGGGTCCTGCTCGCGGCGATAGTGGGCGTGCTTGCGTACCTGTTTGGTTCCGGGGCGTTCAGCGGCTCGAGCGAGCCGGTGACCATTACGGATGTGGAGACCCAGACGCTCCAGCAGGAGGCGCCCGCCCAGCAGCAGGCCGAGGAGCCCGCCCCGGCAGCACCGGCGCCCTCGCGTCACACGTACTCGCATTACGCGGCCGATACCGGGGTGACCACCGGGCCGTTTGCCGCGAACGTGTACAGCGAGTTCGTCGACGCGTACAACAGTTCGGGCAGCACGAACGTCACGATCTCTGCGTACAGCCCGCGGACGGGATACACCTACACCATGTCGTGCAGCGGCGGCAGCACCGTGTACTGCTCCGGCGGCAATAACGCCAGGGTCCGGATTTGGTAGCCCCTCTCCGGCTCGGCGTTGCGCTCGCCGCGTCCGCCTGCGTCTTGTCGTCCTGTACCGTGCCGACTGGGCCGCAGCAGGAACCACCGACAGTCGTGGTGAAGTCCACCGAGTTCGTCACGCCTCCGCCCGCGCCCGCACCTGCCCCGTCCACGACTGAGCACAGCGCAGCGACCCCAGACGCGCAGTCGCTTCTCGACGCCACCGTGCAGGCCGCCTCCGCCGGGGGAACCGCCGGCGCCGCCGTCTCCGGGCCGAACGGAGTAGTGGCCTCAGGGGAGCAGGGGGCGACCGCGGCGTGGTCGACGATCAAGGTGCCCATCGCGATCGCCGCGCTCCGCGCCGATCCCGCTGCCTCCGGCGACGTCGCCGCCGCCATCACCGCCTCGGACAACGCCGCTGCGGAACGGCTCTACGCCACCGCAGGTGCCGACGCGGTGGATGCGGTGCTCAGCGAGTCCGGACTTACCGTGCCCGTAAATACGGCGAAGACTCGCCCGGAGTTCTCCACGTTCGGCCAGACCGCCCTCACGGTCAACGATGAAGCGCAGCTCGCTGACTCGCTCGCGTGCATTGCTGGCGCCGAGCAGGTGCTCCAGCTCATGGGGCAGGTCGACCCGGGCCAGTCCTACGGCCTGGGGACGCTTGGGGCCCTGTTCAAGGGTGGGTGGGGCCCGGACACAGCCGGCATGTATCAGGTGCGGCAGTTCGGGCTTGTGCCGCGCGGGGACGGGAGCTACGCGCCCGTGGCATTCACCGCGTTTCCCGCAGACGGCGCGTACGACACAGGGCAGCAGATGCTCAACGCGATGGCGCAGCGGTTGGGGGAGGGGACCGAGTTTCTGCCGGCGGCGCGCTGCCAGCCGTAAGCCCCGCTGCTACTCCGGGTTCCCCGACACCTTCGCCACCAGCTCCAGGGTGCGCTCGCCGCGGCAGGAGGGGAGCTCGGTGTGGAGCACGTCGAGCACGGCATCGGCGATCATGACTGAGGGGGCGGGTAGGGCATCGTCGACAAGCGGGTAGGGCGCCACACCGGTGTTGTCGCGCATCTCAATCGCGGCGAGCGTCATGTGGAACGGAAGCTCGATGCGTGGGTCGTCATCGCCGACGATTTGCGCCGCGAGGTCGCGGTAGATGCCCTCGAGCTTCGCGCGCGCCTCGTGGTACTCCTCGAACTCCTCCGATTCCAGCGTCGGCAGCTGGTAGAGGCGACCGATGTTCCAATTGGAAGACAGCAGGATGCGCGTCTCGGCGGCGCACAGCGCCCACAGCTTCAGCGCCGGCGACGCGTCCGACTCCGCCAGGTCCGAGGCGAGGTCCAACGCCGGCTGGATCGTGCCCTTGAGCAGGGTGAGGAAGATGTCGTTCTTGGAGGGGAAGTGGTAGTACAGCGACGCCTGGCGGATGCCCACGGCCTCCGCGATCTGGTGCGTGGACGTGGTGGAGAAGCCGCGGCGGGTGAACAGTTCCGAGGAAGCGTCGAGGATTTCGTCGCGGGCTGTCTTGCCGCGACGACGGGGGCTGTTCTTGCGGGGGCGACCCACGTTTCCGCTCATCCACTACTCCTCTCAAAACGGCGCCGGTCTGCAGGGAAGGCAGCGACGCGTGTGCGTTCCTAGTCTACTGCACGCCGCGGCCTTTCAATCGTTAGAAAGGTAGCGGCAGCGCATGAAAAAGCCTGCCCCGCACCGGAATCACATCCGGGCGGGGCAGGCTTTGGGTCGAAAACTCTACGCTGTTGACGTCAACCGCTGGTTAGCGGGTGGTGAACGGCAGAAGAGCCATCTCGCGCGCGTTCTTGACGGCGGTAGCAACCTGACGCTGCTGCTGCGGGGTCAAGCCGGTGACGCGGCGGGAACGGATCTTGTGACGGTCAGAGATAAACAGACGCAGGGTCTCAATATCCTTGTAGTCGACCTTCTCAATGCCCTTGGCCTTGAGAGGGTTCTTCTTCGGGCGGCGGGACTGCTCCATGCGCGCCTTGCGTTGGTTATTGCGCTTCATTGGTCAATTCCTCCTTACCACGAAGACTTACGGACGCCAGGCAGCTCACCGCGGTGAGCCATCTCGCGCATACGGACACGGGACACACCGAACTTACGCAGGTAGCCGCGGGGGCGGCCATCGCGAGAGTCGCGGTTGCGCACGCGCGACGGGGAAGCGTCGCGGGGCTGGCGGTTCAGCTCAAACTGCGCGTCCAGGCGGTCCTCGTCCGAGGTCTCCGGGTTGCGGATGATTGCCTTGAGCTCGTTGCGTCGCTCTGCGTAACGAGCAACGATCTCCTTGCGCTTCTCGTTCTTGGCGATCTTCGACTTCTTAGCCATTGATTATCGCTCCTCGCGGAATTCGACGTGCTTGCGCACAACCGGGTCGTACTTCTTCAGCGTGATGCGATCCGGGTTGTTGCGCTTGTTCTTGCGGGTGACGTAGGTAAAACCAGTGCCCGCGGTGCTCTTCAGCTTGATGATCGGGCGAATATCGTTACGTGCCATTAGATCTTCTCACCTCGTGCGCGGATCTTTGCCACGACGGACTCGATGCCGTCACGGTCGATGATCTTCAGACCCTTGGTAGAAACGTTCAGAGTAATGGTACGGCCCTCGGAGGGCAGGTAGAACCGGCGCTTCTGCACGTTGGGGTTCCAACGGCGCGAGTGGCGGCGGTGCGAGTGCGAGACGGTCTTGCCAAACTTTGGCTCGCGTCCCGTGACCTGGCAATGTGCCGACATGGGTTGACTTCTTTCTCTTCTGCCGCCCACGCACTGATCACAAGTGAGGATGACGCCACTGCAAAGCGGAGTGAGGGTCCGCGAGAGCGTCTGGTGCAATCGGTTGACGTAGGCGTATACGTGTACTTCGACAACAGCGAGAGTCAACGATACATGTTTAGCGCCAAATTTCCTAATCTCAGGCGATTGCGCTTCCCCGCCAGACAGGGAGCGGAGTCTAGAGCCCCAATGCTTTGGCTAAACGCAAGGCGAGAACCGTTCGGTCGCGCGCTTTGAGTTTCCGGAGTAAAGCGGACACGTGGTTTTTCACGGTGCCTTCAGCCAGGAAAAGCGCACTGGCAATTTCCTGGTTGCTCATTCCACGTGCGACGTTTTCGGCGACGGAGCGTTCCGCGGGGGTTAGGATTGCCAGCTGCGGGTTTCCCGCGGTGTAGCGGGCGATCCGCGGGTCGAGAACAAGACCACCTTGGGCGGTCGCGACGATAGCGTTTGCCAATTCTTCCGGGGAAACATCTTTCAGGAGGTATCCGGAGGCGCCTGCGTCGAGCAAGTCCTTGACCAGGTTTGCGTCATCAAACGTGGTGAGTACGAGGGTAGGGACGTGTGGTTTGCAGGTGCGCACGACCCCGAGCCCGTCGGTGCCCGGCATTGCAGCATCGGTGACCACCACGTCGACGTTATAGCGGCGGGCAAGGTTGAGCGCTTCTGCTCCGTCGGTAGTTGTTGCGGCGACTTCGACCCGGTCGTTGGTGTCCAAGATGAGCCTGAGGCCGCGCAGGAGCATCTCGTGGTCGTCGATAAGCAGCGCGCGTGTGGTCATGACTTCTCCTTCAGGTGCAATTCGATGCGGAACCCGCGGTCAATGCCGCCGTGGGCGAGCGTAGTGATCTCACCCCCGAGGCCTGCGGCGCGTTCGCGAAGCGAGGTGATGCCGAACGCTTCCGGCCCGGTCGTGCCTATGCCGTTATCGGTCACGGTCAGAGTCTGGCGATCAAGTACGATTCGGGCTTGCGTGGCGCGCGAATGGCGTAGCACATTGGTCAAGGCCTCCTGGCAGAAGTGCAACATGAGCATCCGTTCTTCGGTGGAGCACTTCGCCTTCGTTGCATCCGGCGTGTGAGAGAACTGGACGTCCAGAGAGGTCGTAGCGAAAGACTCCGCCAGATGGGACAGCGCGGACTCGATGTCCTCATCGGGATGGGCGGCAGGCTTCATCGCGCGGACTGTCGCACGCATCTCGTGCAAGACCTCCGAGACGCTTGCGCGTGCAAGCGCGATCTCACTGTCGCGCTTTTCCGCGTCGGGGATGCGGAGTGCGTAGTCGAGGCTGAGTCCGATAGTGGTGAGGCGGTGCCCGAGGGCGTCGTGAAGCGTTGCGGCGATCCTCTCGCGCTCTTTCGCCATCGCCATGTTCTGCTGGCGCGCCTCGTGCCAGCGCTGCCGAGCGACCGTCGAAGCCAGGTTGAGTCCCGCTGCGGCTGCGGCAGCGCTGGCGAGTGTCTCGATCGCGACCTTGCTCACCGGGGCCTGAACCTTGAGCTGTGCGAGAAAAGCAGCCACGACGATCGCACCAGCATAGACGTACGCTGCACGTTTGCCCAGGCTCATGTGTAACGCAACGACGGCGCACCACAGGACGAGGATGCTGATCGGGTTATTCGCCGTAGCGAAGACAGCGAACGCGCACAGGGAGAAGACCACTGCGGCAGCCTTATGCTCCGTCCTGCGCCACGCCACCCACGCCACGACAGTGAGTATGGCGACCGCCAACAGTACTCCCTCTCGCGCGAGCGCCACTGGCGTGAAGTTGAGGTACAGCATGGTGGCGAACACCAGAATGCTGTCCAAAAGGTGGAGGTGGACACGGTTCATGGTGTCCAAACGTACCGGCTGACACCCATGACTCGGGTCATGGATTTTGGTGACCACATCCACTATTTAAGCCCACGTGTGCTCAATAAAGTCGTGCACCATGAACCCAGGAATTCCTGTTAACGCACTCGGTCTCCTGCTCCGTGCCACCATCGCTATGGGCGTGCTCATGGGCGCAAACTTCGCTCGTGTTCCGCTCGCTCCATACGTAGATGAAACGCTCCTGTTCTGCCTTACACCCACCCTGGTGGTCGCGTTCGTCGTTGTGTGGGTGCGCTACGTTGAGCGCTCCAGCATCAATTGGCGCGGGGCATGGGGGCTTGTCGGCGGCACACTCGTGGTCGCCGTGCCGATGCTGGTGGGATGGGCAGTGCTGGCGGCGATCCTCGGGCCCGGACCAGCGGTGCCGGAGGGAGCCGGGGCCGGTGACTACCCGCTGGCCGCAATCGTGGGGTGGATCCTGGTGCGTTCCTACCTGCTGCAGGGCATCCCCGAAGAGCTGCTCTTCCGCGGCTGGCTTTTCGACGTCACGCGCCACCGAGAAATGCTGACCATTGTGTGGACAACAGCTGCTTTTACATTGCTCCACCTTACGTCTTCCGGCGGCCAGCAAAGCGTGCTGGACCACGTCGTCTACCTGGTGATGCCCTTCGGAATGTCCATCCTGGGGGCGGCGCTGGTCTACCGCTTTGGCAGTTTCTGGTGGGCAGCAGGCTCACATGGCGGGATGCACCTTATGCTCGCGGTGCTGAGCTTGGCCTATCCGATTCAGTTGGGCAACGTTGCGTGGGTCGTGCTCGGCCTGGCGCAAGCGTTGGCTGGGGCGCTGGTGCTGTGGCGTCGGAAAGCGAACATGCGCGATTAGGAAAATGCACCCTGAGGCAGTATAATTCTGCAGGTTGTTCAGCAATCGCTGTGCACTTGACCATTTTCGCACCCAACTCAGGCACGATCCTCACGGAGGAGACGACCTGAAGTTCAATCCTGAGGGAGACGAAGTATATGAAGAAGGATATTCACCCGGATTACCACCCGGTGATTTTCCAGGACGCGAACACGGGCCACAAGTTCCTGACTCGCTCCACCAAGACCTCCGACCGTACCGACCAGTGGGAGGACGGCAACGAGTACCCGCTCATCGTTGTCGACGTGACCGCTGAGTCCCACCCGTTCTGGACCGGCGCACAGCGCCTCATGGACACCGCTGGCCGCGTTGAGAAGTTCAACCAGCGCTTCGGTGGCATGGCTCGCCGTAAGAAGAAGTCCGCTAACTAGGCGTAAAGGAGGAATTGAGAAATGGCTACCCCGAAATTTAAGAAGTCCCGCGCAAACACCCGCATGCGTCGCTCGCAGTGGAAGGCTGACAACGCTGCACTGCAGACCGTCAAGATCGACGGCCAGGAAGTTCGCATCCCGCGTCGCCTGGTCAAGGCCGCGCAGGCTGGCCTGATTGACGTGGAGCAGTTCTAGACGCAGCTCCCCGGAAGCCGGTTCCCTGACCTGGGGAATCGGCTTTTTTGCGGTCTTATGCACCAAAAATCATCGAGTAAGCCATAATAGAAACATGAAAATTCTTGTGGCCGATGATGAGCAGGCCGTGCGTGAATCCTTACGGCGCTCTCTTCGCTTCAACGGGTACGAAGTGTGCCTGGCGGAAGATGGCGAAGAGGCGCTGGATCTGATCCGCGCGGAAGAGCCGGACCTGACCATCCTTGACGTGATGATGCCTAAGCTTGACGGGCTCGGCGTGTGCCGTACGCTGCGTTCGTCCGGCTACGATCGGCCCGTGCTGATGCTCACGGCGCGCGACGGTGTCTCTGACAGAGTGGCTGGACTGGATGCCGGCGCCGACGACTACCTTCCCAAGCCGTTCGCGCTCGAAGAGCTCCTTGCCCGCGTCCGCTCCCTGCTGCGCCGTGCCCGCGCGGATTCTATAGAGGGCGGCGGCCACGAGTCCTCTGCGCTGAAGTTCGAGGACCTCACGCTCAACCCGGAGACTCGAGACGTCACGCGCGGCTCCCGTACCATCTCGCTGACGCGCACCGAGTTCGCGCTGCTGCACCTGCTGATGCAGAACCCGCGTCGCGTGCTCACCCGCCAGACCATCCTGGAAGAGGTGTGGGGCTACGACTTCCCAACCTCCGGCAACGCGCTCGAGGTGTACATCGGCTACCTCCGGCGCAAGACGGAGGCAGCGGGCGAGCCGCGCCTGATCCACACCGTCCGCGGCGTTGGTTACGTGCTGCGGGAGACTGCACCGTGATCCTTCGGCAATCAGCCGAGACTTACCAGCGCGATAAGGACGCGTGGATCGACGAGCAGGGGGGCGCGGAGGCGTCAGGTTTCCGCGGCACCCGGTTCCTTGGGCTCGGACTTTCTCTGCGCCAGCAGCTCGTGGTGCTGACTGGCGTGATGGTCGCCTTCACCATCTTGGTCACCGCCCTGGTCAGCTTCTGGGCTGCCGCCACGACGATCACGAATTCAATGGATAGCGACCTCCGGGTGAAGGCGGATGCGCTGATGGACGAGGTGGAAAGGCACCCCGTCGATGAGCTTGAGGGGAAGATCGCGGCGTTTAAGTACTTCAACCCGCAAATCCACGCAGCGGTGTCGCCGCCGCAGTCCAATCGCTATTACGGCGATGCGATCGCGATCGGTGGGGCGTTCCACAGGGAAGCGGACGGCGAAGAAATCTCGGTCCGTACTGCGGGCGGGGAGCGCATCCTGGTCCTCCGCAAGGACGACGGCTCTGCGGTGGCGCTTGCCCAGCAGGTGGATCCCTCGCGCCGGCTGCAGGGCAGCTCCGGTGCGGCGCTGCTGGTCATCCTGTGCCTCGGCATTGCGATGGCATGGGCCGTCGCGTCCGTTGTCGCCGCGACCGGTTTGTATCCACTGCGCAGGCTGCAAAAAGCGGTGGACGAGGTGACCCGCACCGAGGAGCTCAAGCCGCTCCCGGTTGAGGGCGACGACGAGCTCGCGAACATCAGCCGCTCGTTCAACCGGATGATCCAGACGCTCCAGGACTCGCGTACCCGACAGACGCAGCTCGTCGCAGACGCGGGCCATGAGCTGAAGACGCCGCTGACGTCCATGCGCACCAACATTGAGCTGTTCATGATGATGTACAAGTCCGGCCACCAGGACATGATCTCGCCCGAGGAGCGCGAGAACCTGGAGCGGGACGTGCTGGCGCAGATGGAGGAGATGTCCACGCTGATTGGAGACCTCGTCGACCTTGCGCGCGAGGACTCTCCCAACACGGAGTTCACTGAGCTCCGTCTCGACATGATCCTGGAGGAGGCGCTGGACCGCGTGCGTCGCCGCCGCCCGGACGTCACGTTCCAGTTCCACGCCGACCCGTGGGTCATCATGGGCGACCACTTCGCCATGGGGCGCGCGCCGATTAACCTGATCGACAACGCCGCCAAGTGGTCCCCGGACGGCGGCACCGTCCGCATCTCGCTCAAGGCGGCCACGACGAAGGCGGTGCTGATTGTTGACGATTCCGGCCCCGGCATTGCGCCGAAGGAGCGCGCCCGCGTCTTCGAACGGTTCTACCGCGCCCCGGAGTCGCGCGCGATGCCGGGCTCGGGCCTGGGCCTGGCGATTGTGAAACAGGTGCTCGACCGCCACAACGCCCAGATCTTCGTCGAGGAATCCGACGACGGGGGCACCCGCATGCGTGTCGTGTTCCCGGGGTGGCGCCCGCCCGCGGAGGACTAGCAAGCGCGTGTGCGCACGGTCGCGTTGCCCCGCTTGGTGGGAGGGATCTCACCGGGCGGGGTTTCGTCGATAAGCGGCATTGCACCAGCGCACAGCGCACAGGGAACGTTCAGTTAACTTTAGGTGGAGTCTGTTCAGGCATCAAGACTGGCTCCAGCAGAAAGGTTGATAATTACCTCCATGACTTTTCCAGAGGATCCACGCAACCCCCGTCGCGCAGCGAGCGGCGGCTCGGATCGTGTTACCAGCAACACAGATACATCTCCCGCACTGACCGAGACGCGCCAGGACCAGCCGACCGTGTACCACGTCGACCAGGTGCCGAGCGCGCCGGAGGGGGCTCGCGAGAAGCGTCGATTCGGTGCGGGGACCGTCATCGCCACCGCACTCGTCGCCGCGCTTGTCGGGGGCGCTAGCTCCGGGTACGTGGTGAGCAAAGCCAACGACGGTGAGGAGAGCTCGTACAGCGCCCTGGAAGCGCCGGCAGCCCCGGCTCCGCAGAACGACCAGCAGAACGACCAGGGGGAGGCGCAGGCGGCGCCAAAGGGCTCGGTTGAGGACGTCGCGTCGCAGGTCCTGCCCGCCGTGGTCTCGATCGTGGTGCAGACGCCGCGCGGCTCGGCGGAAGGCTCCGGCTCCATCATCTCCTCGGACGGCTACGTGCTGACGAACCACCACGTGGTCGCCGATGCGGCGAGCTCGCAGTCCCAGATCCAGGTCACGCTGAATGACGGCTCGCGCCACGACGCCACCTTCGTGGCCAGCGACGTGAACACCGACGTCGGCGTGATCAAGATTGAGGGCGTGAAGGACCTGCCGACGATGCAGTTCGGCGACTCCGACCAGCTCGCCGTCGGCCAGGAGGTGGTGGCCGTCGGCTCTCCGCTGGGCCTGTCCGCGACGGTGACCAGCGGTATCGTCTCGGCGCTGAACCGACCGGTGCGGGCGTCGCAAGGCGGTGGCGAGAGCTCGCTGATGGACGGCATCCAGACGGACGCCGCGATTAACCCCGGTAACTCGGGCGGACCGCTGGTGGACATGCATGGCAACCTCATCGGCATGAACTCCGTGATCGCGTCGCTGTCCGCGGGCGGCTACGGGCAGGAATCGCAGGGCGGCTCCATCGGTCTGGGCTTTGCAATCCCGTCCAACTTTGCCAAGCGCGTGGCGCAGCAGCTGATTGACACAGGCAGCGCCTCTCAGCCGATGCTGGGCGTGCGAGTCAGCGCCATGGACATGGGAGACGATGGCGCCGTCGTGGCCGGCGTGGAGCCGAATAGCCCGGCGGAGCAGGCTGGCGTGCGTAGGGGCGACGTGATCACCAAGGTGGGCGACCGGCTGATCGATTCCGCCGACGCGCTCATCGCGGCGACGCGTTCCCACGACTTCGGCGAGACGGTCACCCTGCAGATCCGGCGGGAGGGGGAGGAGACTCCTGTTTCCGTAGATGTGACGCTGAGTTCCGAGTAAGTTAAAGGACACTCCTCCGGTCGCGGGGCCGGAGCAACGTCGAAGCGAGAGAGGGAAAGAAGGCACATGTCCACAACACTTGATGCGCTGGAAAACGCGGAGCCGGACGACGCGTTTTTGCGGGCCACCGAGCTCGCGGAGGACACTCCCGCCCCGTCCCGGGCCATCATCGTGCTCATCGGTGATCACCGCTACGAGGCCCCCGGCGACAACACGCACGAGATGGTTGCGGAGTTGCTGGGCGAGTACGGCTACCACGTCGATGGCGTGGTGCGCACCAAGTCGAAGAAGTCCGAAATCCGCAAGGTGATTGAGACCGGTGTGGTCGGCGGCGTCGACCTCGTGCTCACCGTCGGCGCGACCGGGGTCGGCCCGCGCGACAAGGCGCCGGAGGCCACGCGCGCGGTGATTGACAAGCTGGTGCCGGGCGTCTCGCAGGCGGTTCGCTCCTCCGGCCAGGCCTGCGGCGCCGTCGACGCGTGCACCTCCCGCGGCATCTGCGGTGTGTCCGGCTCCACAGTGGTGGTCAACCTGGCTCCGAGCCGGCAGGCGATTCGTGACGGCGTGGCCACCATCGCGCCGCTGGTGGACCACCTGATCTCGGAGCTCAACAGCTACACTGTGCAGAAATGACGCGGCAGCGGCGAAGGGCGCGGCGCGTCGCGGACGTGGACTACGACCGCACGGCGGACGCGCCGGTCACGGGGGCCGGGGGCGATGGCGAACGCGCGGTGTCCTTTGAGGAAGACGGCGACCCGGCCGCGGAGCTGACGGGGCAGGAGTTCTACGATTACGAGCGCCCGCCCCACCACGGTGGGGACTAGTCGCTGGTCGCGGGCGGGGTGGTGCTACCTGCCTGCTCCGGGGACTGGCCGGCAAGCAGGTCGCGGATCTCCGTGAGCAGCTCCGTTTCGGTCGGGGCAGCGACGTCCTCGGAGATGCCGCGCTTGCGCTTCTGCATCTCATTGAGTTTGTTCATGGGCGCGACGATGAGGAAGTAGACCACCGCGGCGATGAGCAGGAAGTTGATCGCCGCGGAGACCAGCATGCCCAGATCGAGGGCGGTCTCGGGGCGGTCCGGGATGACCGGGATCTTCCAGCCTTCGCCCACCTCGGCGTCGCCGAAGATGTTGAGCAGCGGGTTGATGATGGCGTCAGAGAACGCCGTGACCAGCCCGGTGAAGGCGGCGCCGATGACAACACCGACGGCCAGATCGATGACGTTGCCGCGCAGAATAAAATCGCGGAAACCTTTCAGCATGAAACATGCACTCCTTTGCAAGAGCATTGCGTAGTGGGGGAAGAAACGGCACCGTCATGCGTGCGCATGGCAGGTGTCAAGGATACGCAGTTTATGCCGGCGTGCCAGCAGAGGCCAAAACAACGGCGAGGGGCATGCTTAACGACGCCGCCGCCACCGCCGACGCCTGCGACCGCCGCATCAGCACGAGCACCGTGCCCTCTTCGCCAACGGTGACAATGCGCCCGCCGGAGGCGACCGTCGTCGGCCCCTCCGCGATCACGTCCACGACGGCGCCGTGGTGCAGCATGGGCAGGATGTCCGGCTCCGCGAGCGCCACCGGCACCATGGTGAACGGCTCACCTTCCGGCTGGCCCGCAACGAGCTCGCTCACCAGGTCGGGGCCGACGAGCCGGGTGGAGGTGACCACCTCCCCGGGCGCGGCACCCGCGGCGAGGATGTGCCCGCTGGCCAGGGACTGCTCCCGCAGCGCGCCCTCCGGGACGACGCGTTCGGGCACCCGCTGCAGCTGCAGGTCCTCATCGGTGACGCGGGCGCCCGCGGCGACGGGGCGGGCGAAGGTGACAACCAGGGGGTCGGCGCGGGACGCGTTGAGCAGCGCGCTGAGGCCTGCGGCGCAGACGAGTGCGGCGGCGAGCGCGCGTCGGAGGAGCACGGAGCGTCGATAGCCCGGGGTGCGCAGGCGGTGGGCGAGTCCAGTGAGTCGTTGCGAGAGGTCCATGCATATTAGACGCAGCCGGACGCGCGGCGGTTCCCTCTACACCGAAATTGCCCGCCACCCGCGCGGCGTGATGATCGCGCGCACGGGGACGTCGTGCGCGTCGTGGGGGACAGCGTCGACGACCTCCTCGTCGTAGAGCACCGCCGCCGTGGGCACGTCCAGCCCAGCGAGCGCCCGGTCGTAATAGCCGGCGCCCTTGCCCAGCCGCATCCCCCGGGCATCGACGGCCAGCGCGGGAACCAGGAGCAGCGCGCAGGAGGAGAGGACGCGGGAGTTGAACCGGGCACCGGTCGGTTCCGCGACGCCGAGCGCGCCGGGCTGCGTCGCCCCGTCCGCCAGCGACCACGCCAGCACACAGTCCGGCAGCGAGATTGGGACGAAGACGCTCCGCGCGTGGCGGCGCAGCTGCGCGGCGAAGTCTGCCGGGCCTGGCTCGGTGGGGAGCGGATTGTAGGCGGAGATGTTGGCGCCACGTGCGCCGAACGCGTCGATGCAGGCAACAGCGTTGGTCAGGATCGCCGCGTCGAGCGCTGTCTTGCGGGCGGGGTCGTGGCGGAGCCGGCGGCGGAATTCGGTGTGGCGGGCGCGCAGGGCTCGCTTGTCCTCGGTTGGCGTTGGCATGGTGGCCCCCTTCGGGTTGGGCGGAGAACGTGGGTCGGAGCAAAATAGCAGCAACTGGCCATGTAGGCTCGACATTTATGCGGAATTCTAACGAAGTATCATCCGTGCCTTCCCATGGTGCGGTGAAGACGGTTGTCGTGCCGGCGGCGGGTATGGGTACTCGTTTTCTGCCGGCGACGAAGACGGTGCCGAAGGAGCTTTTGCCGGTGGTGGATACTCCCGGTATTGAGCTGATCGCGGAGGAGGCGGCCCAGCTGGGTGCGCAGCGCTTGGCGGTGGTGGTGGCTCCTCAGAAAGAGGAGATCATGGCTCACTTCGGCGAGTTTTCCACGCTGCGCGAAACGCTTGCTGCGCGCGGTAAGGACGAGCAGGTGGCAAAGGTCGCCCGCGCTGGTGAGCTGATTGATGCGATTTCGGTGACGCAGGATAAGCCGCTGGGGTTGGGGCACGCCGTGGGGTGTGCGGAGGACGCGCTGGATGATGACGAGGACGTTGTCGCTGTCATGCTGCCGGATGATTTGGTGTTGCCGGCGGGTGTGATGGAGAAGATGGTCAAGGTGCGCCAGGAGCTTGGTGGCTCGGTGTTGTGCGCGTTTAACGTCAGCCGTGAGGAGGTGTTCAACTACGGCGTGTTTAACGTTGAGGAGGTGGACACCGAGGTTGATGGTGTTGAGGTCAAGCGTGTGCGTGGCATGGTGGAAAAGCCTGCGGTGGAGGATGCGCCGTCGACGTTGGTGGCCACGGGTCGCTACCTGCTGGATCGGGCGATTTTTGACGCGTTGCGTCGGATCGAGCCGGGCAAGGGTGGTGAGTTGCAGCTGACTGATGCGATCGAGCTGATGATCACGGAGGGCCACCCGGTGCACGTGGTGGTGCATGACGGGAAGCGCCACGATTTGGGCAATCCGGGTGGTTACATCCCGGCGAATGTGGACTTTGGGCTGCACAACGAGAAGTATGGTCCGGCCCTGTACACGGCGCTGAAGCAGATTATCAGCGACTTCGAAGCGGAGAATCCCGATATTGTCCGCTAGTTCCCACTAGGATTGGTCCAATGCGCAGCGTTGAAGACCAGCAAGCAATGGTGGTAGACGCGGCGGTGACGCCTGAGCCGATCCGCGTCGGAATCCTTGATGCCCTCGGCCTCATGTGCGCCGAGGAAATCGCCGCAACCGCCCCGTTGCCCAGCTTTTCACAGGCAGCGGTTGACGGCTACGCCGTGCGCTCCGTGGACGTGGGCGGCACCGCGGGCCTGCGCCTCGCCGCGGAGCCCCCGGAGGAGCAGGACGGCGGGGAGACTACGGAACGCCGCACACCGCACCGCGACCGCACGCTGCCCGTGGTGGGGGAGGTCGCGGCGGGCTCGCAGAAGCCGCTTCGCCTCCAGCCGCGCCAGGCCGTGCGCGTTGCCACCGGCGCGCCGCTGCCAACGCTCGCGGACGCTGTCCTCCCGCTGGAATGGAGTGACCGGGGGCGCAAGCGCGTCACCCCGTCGCGCGCAGTGCGCACCGGCGACTTTGTCCGCAAACCCGGCTCGGACATCCAGCCGGGGGACATCGCCGTGCGCCAGGGCTCGGTGCTCGGGCCGGCGCAGATCGGGCTCGTGGCCGCCGCGGGGCGCGAGAAGGTGCTGGTCTACCCGCGCCCGCGCGTGACCGTGATGAGCTACGGCCTCGAGCTGGTGGACGTAGACCGCGACCCGGGCCTTGGGCAGGTGTACGACGTCGCGTCGTACGCCGTTGCAGCCGCCGCCGAAGAGGCCGGCGCGGACGTGGTGCGCGCGGGCATCGTCAACGCGGAGCCGCGCCGCCTGCGCGAGACCATCGCCGGGCACATCGCGCGGTCCGAAGTAGTCATCGTGATCGGCGCCGTTGGCGGTTCGGGCGCGGACGTCATCCAGGACGTGCTGCGCGAGATGGGGGAGCTCGACACGCAGCGCGTGGCCATGCACCCCGGGTCTGTGCAAGGCTTCGGCCTGCTCGGCGAGGAGCGTACGCCCGTCTTCCTGCTGCCGTCCAACCCGGTCAGCGCGTTGGTGATTGCGGAGACGCTGGTGCGCCCGGCGATCCGGCAGTCGCTTGGGAAGGCGAGCGTCGCGCGCCGCACGGTACAGGCCCGCTCGGTGCGCCACATTGATTCCATCAAGGGCCGCCGCGGCTACATTCGTGCGCGCCTCATGCGCGACATGGAGACGGGGGAGTACCTGGTGGAGTCGCTGGGCACACTCGACGGTAGCGCGGCGCACCTGCTTGCCGGGTTCGCCGAGGCCAACGCCATGATTCGCATCCCCGAGGACGTGCTCCAGGTGCGCCCGGGCGAGTTCGTGGATGTTGAATTCCTGCAGCAGCGCAGCTAGGAACCTGCCCCGGTGGACCTGTTTGCACTCTTCCGCGAGCCCACGCCGGGCTGGCCGGAAACGACGCCCGCGCTGCGGCTGGCGGACGGAACACACGTCCACCTGCGCCCGCTCAAATCCGGCGACGGTCGCGCATGGAGCGAAACCCGCGTGCTGGACGAGCACTGGCTCAAGCCGGTCGAGCCGACCGTACAAGGGACGTGGGCTGACGCGCACTCGCCGCAAGCCTGGCGTGCCAACTGGCTCAACCTGAAAAAGCTGGCGGCTGACGGGGTCGTCGTGCCGCTGGTCATCGTCGCGGACGGCGAGTTCGCCGGGCAGGTGACGCTGGGCAATATCCAGCACGGTGCGGTGAGCGAGTGCTGGATCGGCTACTGGGTCCACTCGCCGTTCATGGGGCGCGGCATCGCGACAGCGGCGTGCGCGCTCGGCACGGACCACGCCTTTGCGAGGGTGGGCATGCACCGGGTGACGGCGACGTTCCTGCCGGACAACCCGGCGTCGAAAAGCGTGCTCCTGGCAAATGGCTACCGCGAGGAGGGCTACCTCCGCAAGAACCTGCACATCGACGGGCAGTGGCGCGACCACCACTTCGTGGCGCTGAACGCGGACGATTTCCCGCACACCGCCGTGGAGCGGCTGCGCGCGGCGGGGCGCGTTCGGCCGGTTCAGTAATTTTTCAGGCGCAGGGTTCGGCGCGCCTGGCGGTGGGGCCGAGTGCGCGCGGATAGCGTTGGGGCCAGTTCTGTGTACACACCCAATTGGTTGCGTTGAAAGGTGGCATTGCCCATGGGCAGCCCGAGCCTCATTCTGGTCCTCATTCTCGTCGTGTGGGTCATCGTGCTTGCGCCGATGATGCTGGGGAACACGAAGAAGATTCGCCGCTCTGGCGAGGGGTACGAGGAAACGCGCGTCCTGCACGAGGGAGGCACCGAACCCGTCGTGGCCCGCCGCCGCCCCAAGCTCACGTCCGCCGATGTGCACCACCACACCGCCGCCGAAGATGACGTCGAGATCGTCGAGGCCGAGGAGGAGCAGGTGCTTATCGACGACACACCCACCCTCCGCAACTTCTTCCGCAAAGAGGTCGCGACCCAGGAGGACCGCCCCGTGGTCATCGACGCCGAGCCGGAGGACGAGGAGGCGGGTTCCACCGTCGTCGACCTTGACGAGGAGAGTGACGAGAAGGACGACGAGGCGATTGACGGGGAGCCTCAGGGCGGCTCCACCGTCGTGGACACTGACGCGGAAGCCGACCGCTACGAGATGAGCGAGTCCTACGGCGCGCCCTCAGATTTCGGCTACGCCCCCGAGGACCCTGAGGACTCTGGGGACGCTGAGGACTCTGAGGACGCCGGCGAGGCCGCACCTGAAACGGAACCCGAGCCCGATTTTGAACCGGACGACAGCGACCTGGAGTTTGCCAAGACCCGCCGTGGGCGCGGCGGCTACGACCCGGAGCGCGAGCGCACCGCAAAGGCGGACCGGTTCCAGCGCCGCCAGCGCACCCTGCTGGTGCTCATCGCCTCCTTCGTGGTCACCTTTGTCGTCGCGTTCGTCGTGGGCGGGTGGACCTGGGTCCTGCCCGCCATCACCGCCGGCCTGACCGCCTGGTTCCTCATCGTCCTTCGTGGCGTGGTGAAGAAGGAGCGCGCGCTGCACGAGCGCCGCGTGCGCCAGTTGCGCCGCGCCCGCCTCGGCGTTGACGTGGACCGCCCGCAGCCCGCCCCCCGCGAGCGCCGCCGCGTCGGCTCCGTGATCCTGGACCTGGACGAGGAACACCCGGACTTCGACGCGCTGCCTGGCTACGTGCGCCCGCAGCCGCGGGAGGACGGCTACGGCGAGTACACGCCCCGCGCAAGCTAGTGACCTGCGGATTTCATGCTCTGGGGTGAAAGGAGTAACCTTTCAAACCAGCGAGGGGCTATAGCTCAGTTGGTAGAGCGTCGCGTTCGCAATGCGAAGGTCAGGGGTTCGATTCCCCTTAGCTCCACAAGGGAAACTACCCCCGCTGCCAGCACTTACGGTGTCGGCAACGGGGGTTTCGTGTAGGAGGGACTCGTGACCACGCAAACCATCCGCCGCGCCGTCCTCATCGTCGCGCGGCCGGCAGCGTGCTCGCCGCGCTGATCCTCATTCCGGCCATCGCGGCGATCGTCATGGTGGTGACCAAGCTCATCAACCCGGTCGCGCCCTCGCCCGAGGGGCTGACCGGCGTCGCGGTCGGCGCGCTCGTCGTGAACGTGATTTGCGCCGTCATTCTGCTGCGGTTGCGGGACCAGGGGTCCTCGCTGGCCAAGGGCGCGTGGCTCGCGGCGCGAAACGACGCCCTGGCCAACCTCCTCATCATCGTGGCAGGCCTCCTCACGTTCGTGTGGTCCACCGCCTGGTTCGACATCGTCGTCGGCGCGATCATCGCGGTCATCAACCTGTCCGCAGCCAAGGAGGTGTGGGAGGAATCCCGCGAGGAGCACGCCTCCGTGGAGGAGGCCTTCGCGGATATGGAGGACTGCTAGCTCACCCCCCCCTCGTCAGACCTCACCGAGCTCCTCGGCGCTCCACACACCGGAGGCGCCACGCCGCCACGTCCCAACGAGGTTGGTGTCCACGATGCCCACGGACTCCATGAGCGCGTACATGGTGACGGGGCCGACGAAGATGAAGCCTCGCTTTTTCAAATCCCGCGCGAGCGCCTTCGATTCGGGCGAAGAGGTGGGCACTTCTTCAGCAGTACGGGGACGCGGCGTGGTTGCCGGTTTGTAGGACCAGATGAATTCGCCGAGGTGCGTGCCCTCCTCGCGCAGCGCGAGGGTCGCCCTCGCGTTGGTGACCGCGGCCTTGAGCTTGTTGGGGTTGCGGATCAGGCCGGGGTTGTCCATCAGGTGGTCGACGGAGTCCATGGCGGCGACTTCGTCCGGGTCGAAGCCGTGGAACGCCTTGCGGAACGCGTCGCGCTTGGACAGGATCAGGCGCCAGGACAGGCCGACTTGGAACCCTTCGAGGCAGACGCGCTCGAAGAGCGACGCTTCGTCGGTAAGCGGCATGCCCCACTCGGTGTCGTAGTACTCGCGCAGGAGGGGATCGGTGGCGGCCCACGGCGGGCGGACCAGACCGTCGTCGCAGGTGATGGGCAGGGACTTGGGTGTTTCGTTGAAATTGCTCATATATATTTGACTCGATTTATGGCCGTTCGGTTCCATCGGTAGGGTAAATGGCATGAACAGGCCTGCCGTTCGAGACTTCGCACTCCTACTCTTACGCCTGGTCGTTGGGGCCGTGTTTGTTGCCCGCGGCTACCAGCACTGGTTCGCTGTCGGCATGAATAGAACTGCCGAACAGCTTGCGTACGCGGGGGTACCGCAGCCGCAGCTGAGCGCGTATGTGACGGGCGCCGTCGAGCTGATCGGCGGGACCTTCCTGGTGATAGGGCTGCTCACCACGATCGCGGCGTCGTTGCTGCTCATCCTCTCACTCGCCGCCGCCTACTTCGTGCACCTGGGCAACGGCTTCTTCGTAGAGCACGGAGGCGTGGAGTACACGCTGGTGCTCGCCGCCGCGCTCTTCGCTCTCGTGGTCTTTGGCACGGGCCGCGCGAGCCTGGACGGGGTGCTCACCCGTGGTTAGCCACGAGGAGGTCCAGGCCGCACTCTCCGCGCGTATCGACGGCGAGTCGCCCGGGCTTGACGACGCCATCGTGGACGCCCACCTGGCGCAGTGCGAGGAGTGCACCGCCTACTGGGAGCGCGCGCTTTCCCTCTCCCGGCGCATGAGCTTCGCCGAAGTGGACGGCGGGATGGCGCCGCCCCACGACCTCTCCGAGGTCATCATGGCGGGCGTGGACGATACGTGGCGCAAGCTCGAGCAGCGCCGCCTTATCACCCTGGCGATTGGTCGCGTGGCGCTTATCGCCGCTGCGGTGGTGTGGGCAGTGTGGGCGGTGCTGCTGCTGGTTCACGGCGGCGGTACGGACTCGCTGGAGACGTCTACGGCGGCCGTCCGCTTCGGTGTCGCGCTGGCGCTCGGCGTCACCGCCTGGCGTCCGCGCCAGATCCCGGGCGTCCTGCTCATCGTGGGCACGATGTTCACCTTTACCGCGGGCTTCGCGGTGCGCGACTGGGTGCTCTCCACCGGCGAGTTCGTGCCCAGCATTGTGCTCATCCCGCTGGTTACCCTCTTCGGGCTCGTATGGACGTGGGTGGCGGACCGCGGGATTGAAATCCGCCGCGCCTGGCATCTGCTGGACGCGAACCCCAGCTAGCGCGCTATTTCCAGCTGGGCAGCCACATGAGCGAGTGGTAGTAGTCCTCCGGCACCATGAAGCCGTAGAGGATGGGGGACCAGTACACGAAGCTGGCTACGACAAGGGCCAGGTACACGATCACGGCGAGCTGCCCGGTGCGCAGGTCCGCGCCGGCGATCCGCCGCACGAGCCGGTTGCCGCTCGGCGCGCCTTTCTGCGCCAGGTTGCCCAGCGCGAGCGCGAGCAGGACCGCGGTGAACGGGACGAGCGGGGCGGCGTAGAAGAAGTACATCTGGCGGTCGAAGGCGGCCAGCCACGGGAGGAAGCCGGCCATGAACGCCACCATCGGGACGATGACGCGGAAGTCGCGGCGGGTGATCCACACCCATGCGCCCCACAGCAGGATCGGGATGGTCAGCCACCAGATCACCGGGGTGCCGAAGAGGAAGATCATTTCCCGGCAGGTGCCGCCGTCGCCGCAGGCCAGGTCGGTGTTGGAGTAGTAGAGGATGGGGCGCGAGGCCACGAGCCAGGACCAGGGCTTGGAGTCCCACGGGTGGGAGTGCCCGGAGGACGATGTCAGCGAGCTGTGGAACTCGAGGACGGAAAAGTGGTAGTACAGCCAGTCCGCGGCGGGGGAGGGGAGGTTGGTCAGCCAGGGCCAGTCGGAGTCGGCCACGGTGCCGTCGGCAACCGCGTGGCGGTATACGGACGTCTCGGAGGCGAACCAGGCGCGCCAGGACCAGATGTAGAGCAGCGCGGGGACGAGGACGATGGAGGCGAGGGCGGAGGGGACGTCGCGAAGCAGCGCGCCCGCCAGCGGCTTTTTCACCCCGTAGCGCTTGCGCAGCCAGAGGTCCCAGAACGCGGAGAGCAGGCCGTAGAACGCGATGTAGTACATGCCCGACCACTTCACAGCCATGGCCAGGCCGAGCAGGACACCGGTGGCGAAGCGCCACCAGCGGAAGCCCAGGCGGGGGCCGAGCGCGTCCGTGTCGTCCAGCTTCCCGGTCAGGTAGGCGTCGTGCCAGCGGCGGTGCACCTGCTGCATGTCGCCGGCGAGCGTCCACGCCGCCGCGACGACGAAGAAGACCACGAACACGTCGAGCATGCCGAATTTGGCGGTGACCAGCAGCACTCCGTCGAAAAGCGCGATGATGCCCGCGAACAAACCGATACTGGTGGACTGGCTTACGCGGCGCGCGATGAGGAAGACGAAGACGACGATGGCGGTGCCGACCAGCGCTGTCATGAGGCGCCAGCCGAGCGGGGTGTAGCCGAAGAGCTGCTCGCCCCACGCCAGCAGCTGCTTGCCCAGCGGCGGGTGCACGACGAGGCCGTACCCAGGGTTGGACTCGATGCCGCCGAGGACCGGGTTGATGTAGTCGCGCACCATGTCGAACGCTTGCGGGACGTAGTGCTTCTCATCAAACACCGGCGTGCCGCCCGACGTCGGCTGGGTCAACCCGATGAAGCGGGTCAGCAGTGCGAGCACGCCGATCACGGTCGCGGAGACGGTATCGCGCTTGGTCCACGGGACCGTGACGGGCGCGGACGGCTCGGGGCGCTTCGCGCGCCAGCGCTTCGGCGCAGGCGGCAGCGTAGGCGACGCGGGTGGGGCGGAAGCTGGCACTTGGGTACTCACGGACAAGGATCTTACTGGTTCGTGCGTATGCTTGGCGTTTATGGTTGCCTCCACAGATCTGCCCCAGGATTCGCTGCCACAGACCGGCATCGTGCTCGCGGCCACGCCGCTGGGCAACGTCGCGGACGCGAGCGAGCGGCTGCGCACACTGCTCGAGCGCGCGGACGTGATCGCGGCGGAGGATACCCGGCGGACTCGCGCGCTGGCCGCGGCGCTGGGGGTCGAGCCGCGCGGCAAGATCGTCTCCAACTTTGACCACAACGAGGACGCGCGCACCGAGGAACTGCTCCGGGACGCGCGGGCCGGGGTCGTCCTGGTGGTCACCGACGCAGGCATGCCGCTGGTCTCCGATCCTGGGCACTCCATCGTCGCCGCCGCGCACGACGCGGGCGTTCCCGTGACCTGCCTGCCAGGGCCGAGCGCGGTGACCACGGCGCTCGCCCTGTCCGGCCTGAGCGTGGGGCATTTTCTTTTCGACGGCTTCGCGCCCCGCAAGCCCGGCGCCCAGGAGACCTGGCTGCGCTCGCTGGTGGGGCAGGAGCGCGCCGTGTGCTTCTTCGAGTCCCCACACCGCATCGCCGCGACCCTGTCGCGCGCGGCCGAGATCTTGGGCGCCGACCGCCGCGCCGCGGTGTGCCGCGAGCTGACCAAGACATACGAGGAGGTCAAGCGCGGCACGCTGGAGGAGCTCGCCGCGTGGGCCGAGGAAGGCGTGCGCGGGGAGATCACCGTCGTCATTGAGGGCGGCACCAGGGCGGAGGAGAACCCCGAGGACCTGGTGGAACTCGTCCTCGAGCGGGTCGATGCGGGTGAGCGGATGAAGGACGCGTGCAAGGCGGTGGCCAAGGCGCACGGCGTGAAGACGGGCGACCTCTATAATGCGGCCCTTGCCGCGCGCGCGGACTAGACTGCGGACTAGACACAGAAGTACGCAGCGACAATGTCCCTTTACCAGATCCGAGTAAACATTGCGCTCGGTTCGTGCTGAGACTATTTATCAGATACCCTGCAAAGGTCATACGAGTTTTTCGATACTTGAGGAGTGATTGATGTCTCGGCGTGAGACTGGCTTGGATCCGCACGATCCGGGCGCAGAACCGCGGACTGCAGATCCGCAAATTGAGAACAACTCCACCGACCCCGCGCCGTCCGCGGCTGGTGAGCTCGTCTCGCTGCTGCAGGCCGATAGCGCCGGCGAACGTGGCAACTACCAGGACCCCGAAGAGCAGATCGAGCGCCAGGCCGATGCGGAAAACGCACCCGTGGACTGGGGCATTATCGCTCCGCTCGCCGTCATTATCGTCGCGATCGTGGGGTGGGGCCTGCTCGCCCCCGAGAGCTTCTCCAACTTCGCAGACGCGGCCTTCGGCTGGGTCATCAACAATCTGGGCTGGGCCTTTGTGCTCGGCGGCACTGCCTTCGTGGTCTTCGTGCTGGTCATCGCCTGCTCGAACTTCGGCACCATCCGCCTGGGCTCCGCCGACGAGCGGCCCGAGTTTAAGACGACATCCTGGATCGCCATGATGTTCGCCGCGGGCATGGGCATCGGCCTGATGTTCTACGGCGCCTCCGAGCCGCTGGCCATGTACCGCGACGGCGTGCCGGGCCACGAGCCGCACGAGGTGGGCACCGCGATGTCGCAGACCATGTTCCACTGGACCCTGCACCCGTGGGCGGTCTACGCCATCATGGGTCTCGCAATTGCGTACTCCACCTTCCGTCTCGGCCGCAAGCAGCTGCTGTCCAGCGCGTTCATCCCGCTGATCGGCCAGAAGGCCGCGGACGGCCCGCTGGGCAAGCTCATTGACGGCTTTGCCATCTTTGCCACCATCTTCGGTACCGCCTGCTCCCTGGGCCTGGGCGCGATGCAGATCAGCTCCGGCCTCGAGGCATCCGGCTTTGTCCACGACCCGTCGAACGGCCTCATCATCGGCATTGTCGCCGTGCTGACGCTCGCGTTCCTGCTCTCCGCCATGTCCGGCGTGTCCAAGGGCATCCAGTGGCTGTCTAACGCCAACATGGTGATCGCCGCGCTGCTGGCAATCTTCGTGTTCGTCTTCGGCCCGACCGTCGTACAGCTCAACCTGCTGCCGACGTCTGTCGGCACCTACCTGCAGAACTTCTTCGAGATGGCAGGCCGCACCGCCGAGAGTGCTGACGGCGAGGCTGGCGACTTCCTGTCCAGCTGGACCATCTTCTACTGGGCATGGTGGATCTCCTGGTCCCCGTTCGTGGGCACCTTCCTGGCTCGCATCTCCCGCGGCCGCACCATCCGCGAGTTCTGCCTGGGCGTCCTGCTCGTCCCGTCCGGCCTGTCCACCGTGTGGTTCGCCATCTTCGGCGGCACCGCCATCCACATGGAGCAGACCGGCGAGTCCATCTACGCAGACGGCTCCTCAGAGCAGCAGCTGTTCAACCTGCTGCACTCCCTGCCGGGTGGCGTGGTGATGGGCGTGTTCGCGCTGCTGCTGCTCGCCACCTTCTTCATCACCTCGGCGGACTCCGCCTCCACCGTCATGGCATCCATGACCCAGAACGGCAAGTCCGACGCGAAGCCGTGGATCGCCGCGATGTGGGGTCTGGCCACCGCAGCCGTCGGCCTCACCCTGCTGATCTCCGGTGGCTCGGACGCGCTGAACTCGCTGCAGTCCGTGACCATCGTCGCGGCAACCCCGTTCCTGCTTATCCTCATCGCGCTGATGTTCGCGATTGTGAAGGATCTGTCCAACGACACGATCTACCTGGATAAGAAGGAGCAGGAGCGCTTCTCCCGCCAGCTGGCCATCGAGCGCCGCATGCACCGCGATCAGCGCGAGCTGAACGCGCGCAAGGCACAGGTCAAGCGCGCCTTCACGGGCAAGCGCAAGTAGCGCTCGCTCGCTTCTCGACGCCACTGCGTCACCGTCCCCAGCACCCCACCAGCCGGGTGCTGGGGATTTTTCATGCCCTGATTCGACCGGGCACGCGCGTTGATTATGCTAAACACCATGACTTCACCTGAGACCCCTACGGCCCCTGAGAACGTTCTTGTGTGCGTGGCCTGGCCCTACGCCAATGGCCCGCGCCACATCGGCCACGTCGCCGGCTTCGGCGTGCCCTCCGACGTGTTTGCCCGCTACCAGCGAATGCGCGGCAAGAATGTGCTCATGGTCTCCGGTACTGATGAGCACGGCACCCCGCTCCTGGTCCAGGCGGACAAAGAGGGCGTGACTGTGAAGGAGCTGGCGGACCGCTACAACGAGCAAATCGTCCACGACCTTGCTGGTCTGGGCCTGTCCTACGACCTGTTCACCCGCACCACCACGCGCAACCACTACGCGGTGGTCCAGGAGCTGTTCAAGGGCCTCTACGCCAACGGCTACATGGTCAAGGAGACCACCAAGGGCGCGATCTCCCCGTCGACGGGTCGCACCTTGCCAGACCGTTACATCGAGGGAACCTGCCCGATCTGCGGCGCCGACGACGCCCGCGGCGACCAGTGCGACACCTGCGGCAACCAGCTCGACCCGGCGGACCTGATCAACCCGGTCTCCAAGATCAACGGGGAGACTCCGGAGTTTATCGAGACCGAGCATTTCATGCTGGACCTGCCTGCCATGCACGACGCGCTCGCGTCGTGGCTGGAGACCCGCCAGGACTGGCGCCCGAACGTGCTCAAGTTCTCGCTCAACCTGCTCGAGGACATGCGCCCGCGCGCGATGACGCGCGACATCGACTGGGGGATCCCGATCCCGGTGGAGGACTGGCAGGACAACCCGTCGAAGAAGCTCTACGTCTGGTTCGACGCGGTCATCGGCTACCTGTCTGCCTCCATCGAGTGGGCCGCGCGCACCGGCGACCCGGAGGCGTGGAAAACCTTCTGGCAGGACCCGGCCACCGAGGGCTACTACTTCATGGGCAAGGACAACATCACCTTCCACTCCCAGATTTGGCCCGCCGAGCTGCTCGGCTACGCCGGTAAGGGGGCGAAGGGCGGCGAGTCCCACGCGCTCGGCGAGCTCAACCTGCCCACTGAGGTCGTCTCCTCCGAGTTCCTCACCATGTCCGGCTCCAAGTTCTCGTCCTCCAAGGGCGTGGTCATCTACGTCAAGGACTTCCTCAAGGAGTTCGGCCCGGACCCGCTGCGCTACTTCATCGCGGTGGCCGGCCCCGAGAACAATGACACGGACTTCACCTGGGACGAGTTTGTCCGCCGCGTGAACAACGAGCTCGCGAACGGCTGGGGCAACCTGGTCAACCGCACCGTGTCCATGGCGCACAAGAACTTCGGTGCCGTGCCCACCCCGGGACACCTCGACGACGCGGACCGAGCCATCCTGGACCTGGCCGAGCAGACCTTCGCCACCGCCGGCGAGGACCTGTCCAAGGCGCACTTCAAGGCGGCGATTACGAAGGTCATGCACGTCGTCGGCGAGGCGAACGCCTACATCGCGGACCAGGAGCCGTGGAAGCTGGCAAAGGATGACACGCAGCGTGAGCGCCTGGCCACCGTCCTGTGGACCGCCCTGCAGGTGGTCTCGGACTGCAACGCAATGCTCACCCCGTTCCTGCCGCACACCGCGCAGAAGGTCCACGAGACCCTCGGCCGCTCCGGCGTGTGGGCCGCGGAGCCGCGCATCGAGGAGATCACCGACGACGCTGACTACGACCTCGTCGGCGTCGGTCTGCCGGAGAAGGGGCAGACGTACCTGACCATCACCGGCGATTACACCAGCCAGCAGGCGGTGTGGCAGCGCGTGGACATCGAGGCCGGCACTGAGCTTGCCAAGCCGAAGCCGCTGGTGGCCAAGCTGGATCCGGAGCTGGGGCAGACGGGCCCCGAGTGGGCGCCCGTCCAGTAGCAGGGTGACCGAGCAACGACCGCGGAAGCGCTCGCTGGAATTCGGCGGGCGCACGCGCACCTGGGTCGAGGTCCCCGGCGGGGACACCGGCACGCTGATCCTGTTTTTGCACGGCTCGCGCCAGTCGGGCAACGTCGCACGCAACTTCACGGACCGCACCTTCGAGTCGCTCGGACACACCATCATCTACCCGGACGGGGTGGGCCGTCACTTCAACGACCTGCGCCGCGGCTTCCGCGAGTCGGCCCGCACGCTCGGCGTCGACGACGTCGGCTTCCTCACCGCGCTCCTCGCGCGTTACCCCCACGAGCGCGTCATCGGCTGCGGATTCTCCAACGGGGGCCAGATGCTCATCCGCATGCTTATCGACGCCCCCGCCACCCTCCACGCAGCCGCCCTCTTCGGGGCATCCATGCCCACCGAGGAGAACACGCTTCCCCCGCGTGACCCATCGCACGCCTGGAACCCGACCCCGATCCTGTGCGTGCAGGGGACCGCCGACCCGCTCGTCCCGTACGAGGGAGGCATGGCCGGTATCGGCGGCAACAACCGCGGCGTGACCCGCTCGGCGGTCGATTCCGCCGCGTACTTCGCGGCGCGCAACGGCGCCTCGTTTCGGGGGCGGACGCAGCTGAGCGAGCACGTCCACCTCGATACCTGGGACGGGGATGCCCCGGTGCACCTGGCCACCATCGAGGGCTTCGGCCACATGGTGCCGTGTGCAAAGGACCTTGACCCGCGCCTGGGGCCGGGGACGCGCGAGGTGACGGGGGCGGGGCTCGTCGACAAGCTGCTTTGCTAGCGCAGGTGCAGGTAGAGGTCCGTCACGGTATCGGACATGAGCTCCTCGAAGCTGCCCGCGCCGAGCGGCTCGCCGGCGGCCTCGGCCTCGGCGGCGAACTCGCGCCACGCCCCAGAGAGTTCAGTGCGCGGGCCGGTGTGGCGGTGGACAAGCGCCGTCGTCGCATCGAAGTGCGCCAGCTCGACGCGGTCATCGCCAGTATCCCCAGCGAACGGCTCCACCAGTGGCAGATCCTGCTCGTCCACCACAAAGCCGACGCCGACGTCGAAGGTGCCGTGAGGTTCGGACAAGATGTAGGCGCGCGCGGCCCCTGGCTCGGCGCCGGTGGAGATGAGGAACTCGCGCAGGTTGGGCAGAGCCTGGCCGGTCAGCGCGGCCATCTCGGTGGGGCTGACGGTGTCGCGCACGAGGATTGCGGTGTGCGCGGGGACGGTGACGCGATCAAAGGAAGCCATGGGCTTGAACCTAGCAAAGTGCTCACAGGAACTGCTGCACGAAGGCGGTGAGCTTGCCGGGCTCGGCGTCCTCGAAGCGGGCGTCCACGATCACCATGGGGGCGGCGTACTTCGGTGCGGCGGTCTCGATGTCGCGGGCGACGACGAGGTCGGTGCCGTAGTCGTCGAAAAGCAATTGCCACGCAAAGCCGTGGTCGCGCACGAGCGCGGCCCCAAGCGCTGCGCCGAAGATTCGGGCGGTTTCGCCGCGCGGGTAGCCGCGGCGCACGTCCTCGGGGAGCCGGTGATAATACCCGAGCGTGTGCTCGAAGCTCTTCACCACCGCGTCGACGTCGCCGTTGATGCCACGGCCGGCGGCCTCGGCCAGGTCGCGGTCGAGCTGGGTGCGGGTCTGCGGGTCCAAATCTTGGAATGCCATAGGCTCTACTGTATGAGCAAAAAGAAGCCACGCCCCACACCAGTGCCCGCAGAACGCGTCGCCAAGCTTATCGACGCCCACACCCACCTCGCCTCCGCCGGCGCCCGCACCCGCGACGAGGTCGATGCGATGGTGGCCCGCGCCGTGGACGCGGGCGTCGAGCGGATGTGCACCGTCGGCGACGGGCTGGACGAGGCCGAGCTCGCGCTGGCCGCGGCCCACGCGAACGAGCGCGTGTTCGCTGCCTGCGCGATCCACCCGACCCGCGCGCACGAGCTCGACGCGCCCACGAGAGACCGCCTGCGCGAAATGGTCCAGGACGAGCGCTGCGTGGCGGTGGGGGAGACCGGCATCGATACCTACTGGCTCAAGCACGACGCGGACGGCACCGCCCCGCTGGACGTGCAGGAGGAGGCGCTGCGTTTCCACATCGACCTGGCGGTGGAGAGCGGGAAGGCGCTCATGATTCATAACCGCGAGGGCGACGCCGAGCTCATGCGCATTTTGGCGGACGCGCCAGCCCCGCGCGAGGTGATGCTGCACTGCTTCTCCTCGCCGGTGGAGGTGGCGCGCGAGGCGATCGAGCGAGGCTACGTGCTGAGCTTCGCGGGAAACGTGACGTTCAAGCGCAACGACGGCATGCGGGAGGCGGCGGCGCTCGCGCCGGCCGGCCAGCTGCTCATTGAGACGGATGCTCCCTACATGACACCGGAGCCGTTCCGGGGCGCGCGCAACGAGCCGTCGCTGATCGGGCACACGGCAAAGGTGGTCGCCGAGGCGCGGGGAATGGCGGTCGAGGCGCTCGCCGAGGAGGTCTCGGCAACGTTTGATCGCGTGTTCAACGTGTGACAAAAGTGGTGCCTGAGGAGGGAGAAGCGCCGAGTGGCGGCACGTTTGCGATAGGGCTGTGGAGTGCGACACGCGCGGAGGTCACAATCTTGTAAACCCCGCGCCGTTACCGTATTGTTACCGCAGTAGTACACGGTCGTATCACAGAAGGAACCATCCCCGCTATGTCCCGCACCACCTCCCGCACCCCCGCTGCACGGCGCGTTGTGGCCAGCACTGTGGCTGGCGCCGCGATCGTCGGCAGCGCCACCGCTGCCGTCGCCGCGCAGAAGGACATCACCGTCGACGTGAACGGTGAGGCCACCAACGTCTCCACCTTCTCCGGCGACGTGAACAAGGCCCTCGAGGCCGCCGGCGTGCAGGTGAGCGACAAGGACGTGGTCTACCCGGCGCCGGGCGAGAAGCTGGCCAACGGCGACACCGTCACTGTGCGCACCGCCAAGCCGGTCGCCGTGGTGGTTGACGGCGTGGCGCAGGAGCTGACCTCCACCGCCGCCACCGTGGGCGATCTTATGGACGAGGCGGGCCTGGCGGCCAACGCCGCGACCGACGTGGACCGCGACCAGCCTGTGACCGAGGGGCTGAACGTGGATGTGACCACCCCGAAGATCGTGGCCATCAATGACGGCGGCAACGTCACCTACACCTCCGCCGCCGCGAAGACCGTCGGCGACCTGCTCGCCGAGCGCGGCGTGACCTTCGACTCCAACGACCGCCTCAACGTCGCCCTGGATGCGCCGGTGACCCCGAACATGCAGATCACGCTGGACCGCGTCGAGCTGCTCAAGGACCGCGAGATCATGGACGTGAAGGCCCCGGCCGAGTACGTCGACGACCCGGAGCTCGAGGAGGGCACCGAGGAGGTCCGCAAGGAAGAGGTCCTGGGCGAGAAGCAGGTCGTGCGCCACACCGTCGTGGTCAACGGCGTGCCGGAGGAGACCTTCATCGCGTCCGCGCACGAGACCAAGGAAGCGCGCCCGGCCGTGATCCACCGCGGCACCAAGAAGGCCGCCAAGTCCGAGCAGGGTAACACCGGCGCCGCCGCCCCGTCCGTCGCGGGTGGCTCCGTGTGGGACACCATCGCGCAGTGCGAGTCCGGCGGAAACTGGGCCATCGACACCGGCAACGGTTTCCAGGGCGGCCTGCAGTTCACCCCGGGCACCTGGGCCGGCTTCGGCGGCACCGCCTACGCCCCGAGCGCCAACCAGGCGACCCGCGAGCAGCAGATCGCCGTGGCCGAGAAGGTCCAGGCGGCGCAGGGCTGGGGCGCATGGCCCGCCTGCACCGCCAAGCTGGGCATTGGCTAGTCGCTCCGCGCCCCACCCGGCTGGGTAAGCTGGATCCCCATGAGCCAATCCCACCTGCTGGGCCCCGTCGAGATCCGCGAGCTCGCCACCGAGCTGGACGTCACCCCGACGAAGAAGCTCGGCCAAAACTTCGTGCACGACCCGAACACGGTGCGCCGCATCGTCGCCGCCGCGGAGCTGACCCCGGACGACGTCGTCGTGGAGGTCGGCCCCGGGCTCGGATCGCTCACCCTCGGCCTGGTGGACACCGCCGCCCACGTCACCGCGTTGGAGATTGATCCGCGGTTGGCAGGCCGGCTGCAGCAGACCGTCGAGAAGCGTGCCCCCGACCACGCCGCGAAGCTGACGGTGACCAACATCGACGCGCTCGCGGTGACCCGCGCCGACCTGGACGTCGCGCCGACCGCGCTGGTGGCAAACCTGCCCTACAACGTTTCCGTGCCGGTCCTGCTGCACCTGCTGGAAGAGTTCCCCACCATCCGCCGCGTGCTGGTGATGGTGCAAAAAGAGGTCGCTGATCGCCTCGCGGCCGAGCCGGGCTCGAAGATCTACGGCGTGCCGAGCGTCAAGGCCGCGTTCTACGGCGACGTTTCGCTCGCCGGCACCATTGGTAAGCACGTCTTCTGGCCCGCGCCGAACATCTCCTCGGGCCTCGTGCGCATCGACGTCACCGCTGATGCCGCGCGCCGCGCCGTGCGCCCCAAGGTCTTCCCGCTTATCGACGCCGCGTTTTCCCAACGCCGCAAAACCCTGCGCTCGACCCTCGCCCAGGTCTACGGCACCCCCGCGGCCGCCGAGGAGGCGCTCACGGCGGCCGGGATCGACCCCGGACTGCGCGGCGAAAAGCTGGGGGTCGAGGACTTCATCCGGCTCGGGGAGGCGCGATGAGCAACGGTGCGCAACGCTTCTCCGCATCCGCCCCCGGCAAGGTCAACCTGCATCTGGGCGTTGGCGAGGCCCGCTCGGACGGCTACCACGACCTGGTCAGCGTCTTCCAGGCGGTGGATCGCCGCGAGACGGTGACGCTGGTCGTGCAGGACGCGCCCCCGGTGTCCACCGGCAGCGTGGTCACCGGTATGACCACCACGTTCGGGGTGCGGCGCCCGGAGGAACACATCGACGCCCCCTTCAACCTGGCCTGGCGCGCCGTGGACGCGGTGGTGGACGAGTACCGCCGCAGCGGCGCGGAGATAGTCACCGCGCTGCCGCCGGTGCACATCGAGGTGGACAAGCAGGTCTTCGTCGCCGGCGGGATGGCCGGCGGCTCCGCCGACGCGGCGGCCGCGCTCGTGGCGGCGGACGCCTACCTCGCCGAATTTGCCGGCAGCGAGCTCGGCCGAGACACGCTTCACCGGCTCGCCGCAGAACTGGGCGCGGACGTCCCATTCTCGCTCATGGGCGGCACCGCGCTCGGCACCGGTCGCGGCGACGAGCTCGTGGAGATGCTCACCCGCGGCAGCACTCACTGGGTGTTCCTCAACCCCAAGGTGGGTATCCCGACTGGGCAGGCGTTCGGCCTGCTCGATGACTTGCGGCACAATGACCCCGCACTCGTCCCGCGCCTGGGCACCGCCACGGTAGCGCGGGCCCTGACGCGGGGCGACGCCCACGAGCTCGGCCGCGCGATGCACAACGACCTCGAGGCGGCCGCCACGACCATGCGCCCGATCCTCGTGGAGATCCTCGCCTTTGCCGGAGCGCTGCCCGGCGTCGCGCGCTCGATGGTGTCGGGCTCCGGGCCGACGATCGCGCTGCTGTGCCGCGACGCCGCCGCGGCCGAGCAGGTGCTGGGACAGGTGCGCGAGCGCTACCCGGACTACGAGTCCTTCGGCGCCACGGGACCTGCGCCGGGGGCACAGGCGGCACAGTAAACTCAGGTTCGTTATGGCGAATCTGATCAATCTGGAAAACGTGTCCAAGACGTGGGGGCTGAAGACCCTGCTGGACGGGGTCTCGCTCGGCGTGCAGACCGGCGACCGCATCGGCATCGTCGGCGTCAACGGCGGCGGTAAGACCACGCTGCTCGAGGTGCTCACCGGCATCGAGCCGCCGGACGCGGGCCGCGTGTCGCACAATTCGGACCTGCGCATGGCGGTGGTGACGCAGCGCTTCGACCTGGACGAGCAGCTCACCGTAGGCCAGGCGGTGGTGGAGCCGCTGGGGTTGCAGACGTTCGAGTGGGCGTCGAATAGCAAGGTGCGCGAGGTCCTCCAGGGCACCGGCGTCGCGGAGCTCGGCCTGGACACCCAGGTGGGCAACCTCTCGGGCGGCGAGCGTCGCCGCGTGAACATCGCCGCCGCTCTCGTGCAGGACCTGGACCTGATCGTGCTCGACGAGCCGACTAACCACCTGGACGTGGAGGGGGTGCAGTGGTTGGCCAAGCACCTGCTCTCGCGCAAGCTCGCCGTGGTGGTGGTCACCCACGACCGCTGGTTCCTCGACACCGTAGCCACCCTGACCTGGGAGGTCCACGACGGCACGGTCGACGTGTACGAGGGCGGCTACAACGACTGGACGTTCGCCCGCGCCGAGCGCGCCCGCCAGGCCGACGCGATTGAGCAGCGCCGGCAAAACCTGGCGCGCAAGGAGCTCGCGTGGCTGCGCCGCGGCGCCCCGGCCCGCACCTCCAAGCCCCGCTACCGCATCGAGGCCGCCGAGGCGCTCATCGCGGACGTGCCCGCCCCGCGCGACTCGATCGAGCTCATGGCCTTTTCCAAGCAGCGCCAGGGCAAGGTGGTCATCGAGCTGGAGGACGCGCGCATCGACGCCCCCGACGGCCGGACCCTCGTGGACCACCTCACCTGGCGCCTCGCCCCGGGCGAGCGGATCGGCCTCGTCGGCGTCAACGGCTCCGGCAAGACCACGCTGCTGCGCACCCTCGCCGGCGAGCACGCGCTTCACGACGGCAAACGCGTCGAAGGCCAGACCACCCGCATCGGGTGGCTGCGCCAGGAGCTCGACGACCTGGATCCCTCCCGCACCGTCATCGACGCGGTGGAGGACGTGGCCAACTACGTCCACGTGGGCAACAAGGAGATCTCCGCCTCCCAGCTCGCCGAGCGGCTCGGGTTCTCGCCGAAGCGGCAGCGCACCCCGGTGCGCGACCTCTCGGGCGGCGAGCGGCGGCGCCTGCAGCTGACCCGCGTGCTCATGAGCGAGCCGAACGTGCTGCTCCTGGACGAGCCAACCAACGACTTGGACATCGACACCCTCCAGGAGCTGGAAAATCTGCTCGACTCCTGGCCGGGCACGCTCGTGGTGATCTCGCACGACCGCTACCTCATCGAGCGCATCGCGGACGTCACCTACGCCCTGTTCGGCGACGGGAAGCTGACCAACCTGCCGGGCGGGATCCAGCAGTACCTGGACCGGCGCGTGGCCACGTCCACGTCGTCGGGTCCCCTGGATTTGGGGGAGAAGGAGCACGGGGGCGTCGAGAAGCAACAGGCCCTGAGCTCGCAGGAGGCACGCGAGCTGCAGAAGAAGATGAAGGCGCTGGACCGCAAGATCGCGAAGGCGGACGAGCAGATCGCCGCCGTGGAGGGCGAGATTGCTGCGATGTCCGCGCAGGACGCGCCCGACTTCGAGGCGATCGGGGCGAAGACGAGGCAGGTCGGCGAGCTGAAAGACCAGCGCGACGAGCTGGAGATGGAGTGGCTGGAGCTGGGTGAGCAGCTCGAGGGGTAGGGCGCAGTGGCGCGTAGGTCACATGATCGCCTAACATTACGTGGGTCACTTTCCCGCGTATAACGAAATGGGGGTCACCGCAATGGCCACTCAAGAGCAACAGACCAGAGAAGCCGCGCAAGGCTCCGGCAAGGGGATCGGCGCGATGGTCGGCGCCGTCTTCCTCATGGCGACCTCGTCCATCGGCCCCGGGTTCCTCACCCAAACCTCGGTCTTTACCGTCCAGATGGGCGCAGCACTCGGCTTTGCCATCCTGTTGTCCATCATCGTGGACATTGCGATCCAGCTCAACGTGTGGCGCGTCCTGGGCATCTCCGGGCTGCGCGCCAACGAGCTGGGCAACATCGTGCTGCCTGGCCTGGGCTGGTTCATGGCGGCGCTGGTGTTCATCGGCGGGCTGGTCTTCAACATCGGCAACATCGCGGGCACCGGCCTGGGCGTGAACGCCATGCTGGGGCTGGACCCGAAGATCGGCGGCGGCATCTCCGCGGCGATCGCCGTCCTCGTCTTCCTGTCCAAGCGCGCCGGCGTGGCGCTGGATCGCATCGTGGTGGTGCTCGGCGCCATCATGATCCTGCTCATGCTCTACGTGGCGATCGTCTCGCAGCCGCCGGTGGGGGAGGCGCTGAAGCAGACTGTTCTGCCCGAGCGCGTCGACTTCCTCACCATCACCACCCTGATCGGCGGCACCGTCGGCGGCTACATCACCTTCGCCGGCGTCCACCGCCTCATTGACTCCGGTAACTCGGGCTTGGAAAACATCAAGCAAATCACGAGCTCTTCGGTGCTGGGCATCATCGTCATTGGCATCATGCGCGTGCTGCTCTTCCTCGCCGTGCTCGGCGTGGTGGCCACCGGCGTGGCGCTGTCCGAGGACAACACCGCGGCGGACGCCTTCTACCAGGCGGCCGGCGAGTTCGGCCTCCGCGCGTTCGGCCTCGTCCTCTTCGCGGCCGGGCTGTCCTCGGTGATCGGCTGCTCCTACACCTCGGTCTCCTTCGTCACCACGCAGCAGACCTCGGAGCGCACCCGCAACCTGCTTACCGTCTCCTTCATCGTGGTGTGCGCGGTGGCGTACCTGCTCATGGGCGCCGCGCCGCAGATGCTGCTCATCTTCGCGGGCGCGTTTAACGGCATCATCCTGCCGATCGGCTTCGCCGTGGTGATGTGGGCCGCGTGGCGCCGCCCGGACCTGCTCAAGGGGTACCAGTACCCGAAGTCGCTGCTCATCATCGGCTTCGTTGTGCTGCTCGGCTCCATCGTCCTGGGCGTGATGTCCCTGACGAAGCTGGGCGCGCTGTGGGCATAAACCCGGCAGCCATGACTCCGGCGGAGGCGCGCGCCTACTTCCGCGAGCACAACGTCACCACGACCGCAGGCTTCGCGCCGGGCAACGTGCAGGCCAACCTGATCGCAGTGGACAAGCAGCACGCCTTCGATTTCCTGTTGTTCGCGCAGCGCAACCCGAAGCCGTGCCCCGTCATTGGCGTCCTCGAGCCCGGCCAGGTCAGCTCACACCTCATGGAGGGCGGCGACATCCGCACGGACATCCCCGCCTACCGCATCTACCGTCACGGCGAGCTCGCCGAGGAAACCACCGACGCTACCGCCTCTTGGGGCGAGGACATGGTCGGCTTCCTCATTGGTTGTTCGTTCACGTTTGAGCGGGCGCTTCTCGACGCCCACGTCCCCGTCGCCCACATCGCCCAGGGCCGCAACGTGCCCATGTACCGCACGAGCCTGCAGTGCGAGCCCGCCGGCGTATTCGCGGGCCCCATGGTGGTGTCCATGCGCCCGATCCCGGCCGGCCAGGTCGCAGACGCGGTGCGCATCACCTCGCGCTACCCAGCGGTGCACGGCGCGCCCGTGCACGTGGGCGACCCCTCCCTGATCGGCATCGAGGACCTCGGGCAGCCCGACTTCGGCGACGCCATCGACATCCCGGCGGGCGCCGTCCCCGTGTTCTGGGCGTGCGGGGTGACCCCGCAGTCCATCGTCATGCACTCGAGGCCGGACCTGGCCATCTGCCACTCGCCGGGCAAGATGCTCATCACGGACGTGCACGACGCCGAGTACCAGGTGCCCTAGCGTCCCCTAGGAAATCGTGGCGATCGTCGCGTTCGCCTTCACGCGCTCGCCCGCGGCCGCCGCCAGGGAGATCTGGCCGTCGCGGGTAGCCTTCACGCTGGACTCCATCTTCATTGCCTCGATGGTGGCCACGGCGTCGCCCTTGGACACCACGTCGCCGTCGGCAACGAGCCACTCGACGATGGTCGCCTCGTACTTCACCGTGACTGCGCCAGCGGCATCAGCGGTACCGGGAGCAGGCTCGGCGTCGCCGCCCGCAGCTCCGCCGCCGGAGAGCAGCGCGACCGGCACGCCGACGGTGTGAAGTTTGCCGTCGATTTCGATGACCAGGGACGTGCGATCGTCGTAAATGTGCTCAATGTCCTCCACCTCGTGCTGCGCCGAGGGCGAGTAGTTGTGGTCGACCCAGTCGGTGTAGACGTCGAGCGAGTCGCCCGTGAGCTCCGGCGCGGTGATCATGTCGCGGTGGAACGGCAGGACGGTGCGCACGCCGCCGATGGAGAACTCCTTGAGCGCCTGCTCGGCGCGGCACATCGCGGTCCCGCGGTCCGGGCCCCAGACGACGAGCTTGCCCATCAGCGAGTCGTAGTAGGCGGGGATGGTCCACCCGGTCATCACGCCGGAGTCGACGCGGATGCCGGGGCCGGTGGGCAGGTCGAAGCGGGTGATCGTGCCGGGGGAGGGGGCGAAGCCGTTGGTGATGTCCTCGGCGTTGATGCGGAACTCGAAGGCGTGGCCGTTGACCTCGGGGTCCTTCCCGGCGAAGGAGAGGGGCAGGCCCGCGGCGACGCGGAACTGCTCGGCGATGATGTCCACGCCGGTGACCTGCTCGGTAATGGGGTGCTCCACCTGCACGCGGGTGTTGACCTCCAGGAAGGATACCGTGCCGTCCTCGGAGACGATGTATTCCACCGTGCCCGCGGACTGGTAGCCGGCCTGCTGGCAGATGGCGCGTGCGCCCTCCTCGATGGCGGCGCGCTGCTCGTCGGTGAGGAACGGCGCCGGTGCCTCCTCGATGAGCTTCTGGAAGCGGCGCTGGGTGGAGCAGTCGCGGGTGCTCAAGACGGCGACGTTGCCGTGGGCGTCGGCAAGCACCTGCGCCTCGACGTGGCGCGGGTGGACGAGGAACTTCTCCACGTAGCACTCGCCGCGCCCGAACGCCTCTTTCGCCTCGCGGCCCGCGGAGGCAAAGCCCTCCTCGATGTCGGCCTCGTCGAAAACGACCTTCAGGCCGCGCCCGCCGCCGCCGAACGCCGCCTTGATGGCGATGGGCATGCCGTGCTCGGTGGCAAAGTCGCGCGCCTCTTCCCAGGTCTCCAGCGGCTCCCCGGTGCCGGGGGCGAGCGGCGCGCCGACCTTGACGGCGAGCGCGCGGGCGGACAGCTTGTCGCCCAGCAGCTCGATAGCCTCCGGCGGCGGGCCGACCCAGCGCAGGCCCGCTTCCTCGACGGTGCGGGCGAAGTCGGCGTTTTCGGACAGGAAGCCGTACCCGGGGTGCAGGCAGTCCGCGCCGGCGCGGTGAGCGATGTCGATCAGCGCCGGGATGTTCATGTACGTCTCCGCCGAGGTCTTGCCCGGCAGGAGGTAGGCCTCGTCCGCCACCTGGGTGTGCAGCGCGCCGGTGTCCGGCTCGGAGTAGACGGCGATGGAGCGGATGCCCAGGTCGCGGGCGGTGCGCGCGATGCGCACGGCGATCTCTCCGCGGTTGGCAATTAGGACGGCGGTAAGCGGCTGGTGCGGGGTGGCGTTAGTCATTCTTTTCCTCAAACAGTTCGAAGCGGATGGTGCCCCCGGGCGGGAGCTGGGTGGCAATGTCGACGTCCTCGTTGATCACCGTGGCGATGACCGGGTAGCCGCCGGTGACGGCGTGGTCGCGCAGGAACACGACGGGCTGGCCCGACGGCGGGATCTGCACGGAACCGGCGACCATGCCCTCGGAGGGCAGCTCCTCGGTGCGCGCCCGCTCGAGGCCTTGCTCGGAGTCCAGCCTCAGGCCGACGCGGTTGGATTCCGCGGTGACGGTGTAGGTGGTGGAGAGGAACTGCTCGATCGCCGCGGGGCTGAACCAGTCGTCGCGCGGCCCGAGCACCACGCGGACGGTGCCCGTGGTGGTCGCGCCCTCCTTGCGCACGCGCAGTGGGTTGGACAGCAGCGCGTTCGCGGACTGGGGTCGCGTGAGCGACATGGCGATGGTGTCACCCGCGCGGATCGGATCGGGACCGAGCCCGGAGAGCATGTCTGTCGCGGCGGAGTCCAGCTCCGTGTCGGCGATGAGCCCGCCGCGCACCGCGATGTAGGTGCGCATCCCCAGGCGGGCGGGCGCCACGACGACCTCCGCGCCGGCGGGCACGATCGTCGGCGTGGCCAGCAGGGCGGGGCGGCCGCCTACCGTCACGTCCGCGTCGGCGCCAGTGACGCAGATGACCGTCTCAGCCAGCGCCGTCAGCGTCAGCCCGCCGATGTTCTCCAGCAGGGTGGCGTTGCGCTTGTTGCCCACCGCGGCGTTGGCGGTACGCGCGCTCGCCCGGTCCGCCGACCCGGACGTGGTCACGCCGAGGTTGCCGTTGCCCTGCCGGCCCAGGTCCTGGTAGAGGGTCTGCATGCCCGGGTCTTCCACGGAAAAGATGGGGCGGCGCGGCGGCGTGGCCAGGTGGTGGTGGCTCGTCTCGGTGGCGTCCTCGAGCGTGTCAACGGCGCGGTAGTGAACCCGGTCGCCGGGTGCGACGAGCGCCGGCGGGGTCGCGGCGGAGTCCCACATCGGGGTGTGCGTGGTGCCGATGAGCTGCCAACCGCCCGGTGAGGTGCGCGGGTAGACCGCGGAGAACTCGCCCGCCACGGCCACGGCGCCGGCGGGCACCTCGGTCCGCGGGGAAGTCAGTCGCGGCACGCTCAGTGCCCGCGCCGGGTCCTCCGGCACGCAGTAGGTAAAGCCGGGGGCGAACCCGCCGAAAGCCGCGACCCACTTCGTGGAGGTGTGCCACGCAATCAGCTCGTCCACGCTTATGTGCAGGGATTCGGCCAGGGAGGCGGTGTCGGCGCCGTCGTAAAGCACTGCGATCTCCACGTCGCGAGGTGCGCGCTGCTCGGCGGAGCTCGGGCTTATCGACGCCAACCTCCCCGCCGCCTCTCGCGTCGCCGTCGGGGAGTCGAAGGTGAGGAGCACGGTGCGGGCTGCGGCGATGACGTCGGTCTGGCGCGGCAGCGGGTTCGCTTTGAGGAAGGCGTGCCAGTTCATCACGGTGGTCAGGTCGGGCAGGTCCACCATGAGCCCGCGGGTGCCTACCGGGGTGATGCGTACGCTCATAGGAAGCTCGCGATCGTGATTCCGGACTGGCCGAGCCGCTCGACCACGCTGCGGGTGAGCTCGACGGAGCCGGGCGAATCGCCGTGGACACAGACAGACTCGGCCTGCACCTGCACCTCGGTGCCGTCGATGGCGGTCACGGAGCCGGTTGCGGCGACCTGCAGGACGCGCTGGGCGACCTGCTCGGGGTCGTGCATCACCGCGTTCGGCTCGCGGCGCGACACCAGCGTGCCGTCCGGGTTGTAGCCGCGGTCGGCGAAGGCCTCGCGGATCACGCGCAGCCCAGCGCGCTCCGCAATGTCGCAGGCCACGCCACCCGGGAGCAGCATGACGGGTAGGTCGCGGTCGAAGGCCTTGATGCCGTCAATGACCGCCTTGGCCTGCGCCTCGTGGTGCACGATCGCGTTGTAGAGGGCACCGTGGGGTTTGACGTAGCGCACCTGCAGGCCCTGGGCGCGGGCGAGCGCGTCGAGGGCGCCGATTTGGTACAGCGTTTCGCTGGCAAGCATGCCCGGCTCGTAGTCCACGAAGCGGCGGCCAAACGCGGCCGGATCGTGGTAGGCGATGTGGGCGCCGACCGAGACGCCGTGTTCCGCGGCGGCAGCCAGCGTGGCCGCGATGGTGTGGGGGTCGCCGGCGTGGAAGCCGGTGGCGACGTTGGCGCTCGACACCATGCCGAGCATGGCCGCATCGTCGGCGACGGGGTTGCCGGCCGTGGTTTCTCCCAGGTCGGCGTTGAGGTCAATGGTGGTGCTCACAGGCGGCATCCCTTCTCACAGCTGAAGCATTGAACGTGGGCGACGGAATGCATGGTGCGGCTCACACGAGGCGGGTGCTAGCTCGTGGGCCACAGGCAGATCCTGACACAGTTATACTCCGCCACGTATGCGGTGGGCTAAATCGGTTCGCCGTTGTTGATCTTGGCAATCAGCTCGTTGACCATCCGCCCCTGCTCTTCCAGCGATTCCTGCAGGTAATCGGACGCCTCCTGCCGGCGCTCCTCAAGCAGGAGCTCGACGAGATGCTCGTTGACGTCAATGAACTGGCGGTGAAACGTTGGCTGCTGCTGCACGATCGGCAGCGTGGCCAAGCGCAAGAAGGCGTCGAGCTGGTCCATCGTGTCGCCCAACGTCTTGGACCCCATCGCGGAGAGGACGACGTGGTGGAACGCCTGATTGATCGCGGAGACGAGGTCGTCATCGTTCTGTGCGATCGCCTCCCGTGCTTCCTCGTTGAGCAGGGTGAGCCGCTCGATGTCGAGGTGCTCGCCCCACAGCAACGCCGCGGGCTCGATGGCGGCGCGGGCGCGGTAGGTGTCCGTGACAAACTCGGGGGAGGGGGTGGCCAAAAATACGCCGCGGTTGGGAAGTCGCTCGCACAGCCCCTCCGACGTCAGCATGGCAAACGCCTCGCGCAGCGTGTTGCGCGAGACGCCGAAACGTTCGGCCAGCGCTACCTCGTTGAGCTTCTGGCCAGGCGAAAACTCGCCACGCGAGATGGCGCGGCGAACTTCGGCGGCAACATTTTGGGCAAGCATGGCATCCGGCTCGAGGTGGGGAAGAAGACAACATATTTACGGTACTCGCTACAGCCGGGTGGAGGAGGGGAAACTCCCCCTTTTATGCACCGGGCCGAGCGCGAGCGCGTACATTGCAGACAAGCGTAGCGCAGAGTTGTTGAACAATTGGCGCGCAACCCCATCCGCCAAGTCCGGGTACGGTGGTCCACATGATTTTGATTAACGTACGATTCAAGCCGCTTGATGAGCACGTAGAGAACTTCCGCGAGGTCGTGTCGGAGTTCACCAACGCCAGCCGCGCCGAGGACGGCTGCCTCTTCTTCAACTGGTACCGCTCCGAGGATGACCCGAAGGAGTACCTGCTCGTTGAGGCGTTCAAGGACGACGCCGCTGAGGCGCACGTCAACTCGCAGCACTTCAAGGACGCCCAGGAGCTGTTCCCGAAGGTCCTGAAGGAGACCCCGACCATCATCAACACGCTCATCGAGGGCAAGACCGAGTGGGACGAGATGGCGGAGTTCAAGGTCAACCGCTAGGTTGAGCATTTTGCTCGGCAGCTTTCATCCTGGGTACGGTGAAAGACATGAGCGAAGAACATGCGGCGAAGAAGCCGCCGAAGCTTTCCAAAAAGGCGTACGAGCAGGAGCTCGTGCGACTCCAGGCGGAGCTTGTGCAGATGCAGCAATGGGTCGTGCGCACCGGCGCGCGCCTCGTCATCGTGATGGAGGGGCGCGACGCTGCCGGAAAGGGGTCCGCGATCAAGCGAATCACCCAGTATCTCAACCCGCGCACGTGCCGTATCGAGGCGCTGCCAAAGCCGACCGAGCGTGAGCAGGGGCAGTGGTACTTCCAGCGCTACGTCGAGCGGCTCCCAGCAGCGGGCGAGATCGTGATTTTTGATCGCTCCTGGTACAACCGCGCCGGCGTCGAGCGCGTGATGGGCTTCTGCTCCTCGCAGGAGTACCGCCGCTTCCTCCACCAGGCCCCGATTTTCGAGCGTCTCCTGGTAGAAGACGGGATCATGCTGCGCAAGTACTGGTTCTCGGTGTCCGACGAGGAGCAATACAAGCGCTTCCAGTCCCGCAAGGAGGACCCGCTGCGCCAGTGGAAGCTCTCGCCAATGGACTTGGAGTCCATCACGCGCTGGGAGGATTACTCCCGCGCGAAGGACGAGATGTTCATCCACACCGACATCCCGTCCGCGCCCTGGTACACGGTGGAGAGCGAGGACAAGAAGCGCTCGCGCATCAACGTCATCTCGCACCTCCTTTCCACGGTGCCCTACGAGCACGTCGAGGTGGACCTGCCGGAGATTCCGGAGCGCCCGGAGATCACCGACTACGAGCGCCCCCCGCGCGAGGAGTTCCGCTACGTGCCGGACGCCGCCGCGAAGCTGGAGCAGCGCCGCGTTGAGTCGGAAAAGCCCGGCAAGAAGCACAAGAAGGGCAAAAAGAAGAAGAAGTAGCGTTACTGCTTCGGGTACCCGCGCGGCGTGGACACGGTGGGGTCGCGCGGGATCCAGAACCTGAGTGGGGCGTCCGCGTTTTTGCTAATACCAATGCGCGGCCCGGCCACCCATTCCGGCTCCGTCTCTCGCGGCGTGAGCTCAACTGGCGTCCCGTTGTCCGCGAGCTCGAGCCCCAGCGCCTGCCCTAAATTCCCTGGACCGCGCGCCAGATTTGCAAAGGGAATCCGGTTGCGATCAGGCCGCTGCCGTCGCTTCCGCGCCAGCGGCTCGCCCGCGATGACTTCGCCGCCGCGCATGAGACAGCCCTGCCCGTCGCCCTCCGGCGCGCAGACAATGTTGCCGTTGAGGTGGATCCCGTACGACAGGTAGACGTACAGCCGCCCGCCCGGCCCGAACATGGCGGCGTTGCGGGCGGTCTTCCCCCGGTGCGTGTGCGCGGCCGGGTCGCTCGCGCCCGTGTAGGCCTCCACCTCGGTCAGCCGCACCGTCACGCCGCGGTGCGTGATCAGGCACCCCAGCAACTGCGGGGCGACGAGGTCAGCGGGTTGTGCGAAGTCGATCATTTGGCCCATTGGGCAAGCTTATCGACGGCCGCGTGCTCCCCATTCGTCCCAATGACCTCATGCGCAATCGCCTTGAGGTCCGGGTGCGCGTTCCCCATCGCGACGGCGGTGCCGGCGGCCTGCAGCATGGAGAAGTCGTTGAGGTAATCGCCGATCGCGGCGGTGTCCTCCCGCGCGATGCCGAGGGTTGCCGCCAGCGCGGTGAGCGCCGCGCCCTTGGACGCGGCCGGCGGCATGATGTCCAGCCAGTGCTTGGAGCTCACGAGCGCCTCGAGCTCCGGCACCGTCTCCCGGACCCAGGGCAGGCCGTCCAACTCGGCGTCGCCGTCGACGAAGAGGGCGATTTTGACGATGCGGTGCGCGGGGGCGTCGGCAAGCGTGCTGACCCGCTCGTTGGCCAGGTAGTACTTGTCCACCTCGCGCTGCACCTCGGCGGGGGTGTCGGCGAGCGTGAAGGAGGCCTCGGGCGTGCACATGACGGGGTGGGCGGTGAAGGGGGCGTGCGGGAAGGCGTCGACAAAGCGGCGCACGGTGTCCTCCGGCATGGTGGTGGCGGACACGATCTCGCCCAGGTGCTGGACCACGGCTCCGTTTTCCGCAATAAAGGTGTCGGGCTCGTTGCGCGTGAACATGGCGCGCAGCGTGGCCAGCTGGCGGCCGGAGGCGGGGGCGACGGTGATGCCGGCGGCGCGCGCCCGGTCGAGCGTGTGCCAAAAGTGCTCGGGGATCGCCCCGCTGGGGGCGAGCAGCGTTCCGTCCATATCCAGGGCTACTAAGCGCGGGGCATTCATTCTTCACACCATACCCGCTGTCTCTACACCCGCACTCGCTGTGATGTGCAACACTAGGGAGTATGACTGAATCCTTGAACACCGAATTGCTCAACGTCGAAGTCCGCGGCACCACGGGCATCATCACGCTCAACCGGCCGAAGGCGCTGAACTCGCTCAACGGCGAGATGATCCACGGCATCTACACGGCGCTGCGCGCGTGGGAGGCAAACGACGCGATCACGCAGGTGATCGTCCGCTCGAGTTCCAAGCACTTCTGCTCGGGCGGCGACGTGAAGTACGCGCGCGAGGGCGTCCTCGCCGGAAAGGCCGAGGAGATCAGCGCGTTCTTCGCCGAGGAATACGAGATGAACAACTACATTGCCAACTACCCCAAGCCGTATATCGCGCTGGTCTCCGGCGTGGACATGGGCGGCGGCATGGGGATCTCGGCGCTCGGCTCGCACCTGGTGGTGCACAAGGACGCGTTCGCCTCCATGCCGGAGATGAACATCGGTTACATCACGGACGTGGGCCAATCCTGGAAGCTGCAGCACCTGCCGGCCCGCCCGTCGCTCGCACTCGGGAAGTTCCTTGGGCTGACCGGCTACCGCATGACTGCGGACGACATGCTCGCGCTCGGCCTGGCCTCGCACAAGGTGGAATCTTTTGAAGGGCTTGTAGAAAAGCTTATCGACGAAGGCGTCACCGCCCTCGACGCCCTCGCCCTCCCCGCCGGCGAGAGCGGGCTTGCCCGGTGGTACGAGCAGATCGAGGAGGTCTTCGCCGGATCGTGGGCCGAGATTGAGGGGCGCCTCGACGCCGCTGGCGAGTTCGGTGCCAAGGTCCGCGAACTTACCGCGCAGGCCTCGCCCTCCGCGCTCGTCGCCGCGGCCGAGCTTTTTCACGCCAACGCCAACCAAGACCTCGCTGGCTCCCTGGACAACGAGCGCGTGCTCGGCGAGCTGATGCGCGGAGAGCCGGACTTTGCGGAAGGTGTGCGCGCGGTGCTGGTGGATAAGGATCAGGCGCCGTCGTTCGCGCCCCAGCCTTCGCCGGAGAAGTACAGGGAGGTGCTGAAGTAGGGGAGGTTAAATCAGAAACGTCTCCACTGCGCGGACGATCGAGTCCCACAGGCCGATGACCGAGTAGCTCAGGTCGTCGAGGGAGGCCTGCCACGATACGGGGAGGATCTCCGTCGTCGGGGTGAAAAGGGCGTCGCGAAGGTCCTGCGCGCCGGAATGCATGTTGTAGTTCAGCTGCGAGCTCAAATCCATGGCAGACATGCTACGCCGAAGTAGCGGTGTTGGCACCGCAGGAACTCCCACCTCTGAGCGAAAGTACGAACCGGGGTGTGCGCGGAAACTGGCACCGAACCAATCAAAGGTGTGATGTGTGCGCCGGGGAATGTCTAGGTGACACGCGGTTTTCTTTAGGGCGAACTCTCGTCATCGCGCGCGGCCGGGCGCGCTAATATAGGGGAGCATGTGAGTCTTCGGAATGCCCCCGAACCGAACATGATTCGTACACCAACGACCGTATTTGAGGACTACAGTGACACAATCAACTACCCCCGCCGCTGACTGGAACCACAAGCTCACCCTCGCGCAGGAGATGCTCCCGCTGATCAGCCAGCTGCACCGCGAACACAACGCGGTCACGTCTATCTACGGCCGCCTGCTCCTGGGGGCCACGGACATCGACATCATCAAGGCGCACCGCTACGCGCGCCGCATCGTTGAGCGCGAACTGCCACTGGATGACACGCTGCCCATCCTGAAAGAACTGGTCAAGATGGACCTGGGTACCGCGTCGATCGACCTGGGTCGCCTGGCAAAGAACTACTCCCGCACGGATGGCAAGGATCTGCGCGAGTTCCTGGAAGAGGAGCTCGCCGAGGTCGTCGGGACCTCCTCGGAGCTGCAGGCTCGCGACGTTGTCCTGTACGGCTTCGGGCGCATCGGTCGTCTGCTCGCCCGCATCCTCATTTCCCGCGAGGCTGCCTACGGCGGCGTGCGTCTGCGTGCCGTCGTGGTGCGCAAGAAGGGCGAGGACGACATTGTGAAGCGCGCGTCCTTGCTGCGCCGCGACTCTGTCCACGGCGCGTTCGACGGCACGATCACCGTGGATAAGGAAAAGGAAATCATCTGGGCGAACGGCACCCCGATCCAGATGATCTACGCCAACGATCCGGCTGAGGTGGACTACACCGCCTACGGTATCAACGACGCGATTGTGGTGGACAACACCGGCGCGTGGCGCAACCGCGAGGGGCTGTCCAAGCACCTCGAGTCCAAGGGCGTGGACCGCGTCCTGCTCACCGCGCCGGGCAAGGGGGACATCCCGAACATTGTCTACGGCATCAACGAAGGCATGATTGGCGACGAAAAGGTGCTGTCCGCTGCGTCGTGCACCACGAACGGCATTACGCCGGTGCTCAAGGTGATCAATGACCGCTACGGGGTCAAGCACGGCCACGTCGAGACCGTGCACGCGTACACGAACGATCAGAACTTGGCGGACAACTTCCACAAGGGCGATCGCCGCGGCCGCGCCGCCGGGCTGAACATGGTGCTCACCGAGACGGGGGCCGCAAAGGCCGTGTCCAAGGCACTGCCGGAGTTCGAGGGCAAGCTGACGGGCAACGCCATCCGCGTGCCCACCCCGGATGTGTCGATGGCGGTGCTCAACCTGGATCTGGAGACCGAGGTGGAGAAGGAGGAGGTCAACAACTTCCTGCGTCGCGTGTCCACGGACTCCAACTTGCGCCAGCAGATCGACTACATCCAGTCGCCCGAGGTCGTCTCGACGGACCTGCTGGGCACGACGCACGCCTCCGTGGTGGACGGCCTGGCCACGATCGCCTCCGGCAATCACCTGGTGCTGTACGTCTGGTACGACAACGAGTACGGCTACTCCCACCAGGTGGTGCGCGTGGTGGAGGAGATCGCGGGTGTGCGCCCGAAGATCTACCCGGAGCGCAAGGCTCCGGAGAGCATCAAGTAACTATGGGCATGCGTCGTAAGTTCGCCGCCGTTGCCAGCGTGTTCGCGCTGGCCGGCTGCGGTGCGCACGGCACCGAAATGGGGTTGCAGGACGCCGCGCTCGCCGGAGACTTCACCGTCGCGGATGTGGCGGGGCCGGGAGTGGAGCGGGCGTACGTATTCTGCCCGTACTCGGACAAGGCCGAAGCGCAGCGCCTCGGCTTCAACCCAGACGACGTGCCCGGCATTGACGGCGATGTCCAGGCTTGGGAGACCGCCTCCGGCATCGGCGTGATCGCAGACGGCCGCGCAGACATCGAGTGGTTCGACCCGCGCAACGTTGATGCCTGTGGTCCGGGTGTGGCCCCTTACCAGGAATTTGATCCTTCGGCGAGGGTGCGGACAGCGACGGAATCCCGCGAATACGCGGGCGGGGAGACCGCTGAGGTCACCGTCCTGCGTTTCGAATAACCTCGTCGTAGTAATCGACCACCTGCTCTGAGGAAGCTCGCCACGTCCAGCGCTGCGCTTCCGCCCGGGCTGCGGTGGAAAGCTGGGTGCGCAATGCGTCGTCTTGGAGCACGCGCACAATTTCATCGGCCCACGTGGTTTCCGGCGCATCTGGATCCACAAGGATGCCAGTTTCGCCGTCGTCAATGACAAAGGGCAGGCCGCCGGCGTTGGCAGCCACGACCGGAAGGCCCGACGCGAAGGATTCAAGTGCGGCGAAGCCAAGCGTTTCGGTGGCGGAGGGGAACAACAAAACATCGCCGGAAGCGTAGGCGGCAGCGAGCTCGGCCCCCGAGAGGTAGCCGGTGAAGACGGCCCAGTCGGGAGCGCTGGAACGTACCTCGTCGTAAAGCGGGCCCTCGCCCACGAACGCGATACGCGCACCAGGAACTCGCTTGCGGACTTCCTCCATGATGGGGAAGCAGCGCTCGACGGATTTTTCCGCGGAGATACGGCCGACGAACATCACGAGCGGGCCGCCGCCCAGGCGCTCGCGCATTGACACTGAACGAGCCTCGGGGGTAAAGCGCTGCGTGTCGACGGCCTTCGGCCACAGTCGCACGTTAGGGATGCGATACTCAGCAGCTTTATCCATCATCGGACCGGATGTGACCAGATTGATTGCTGCACGGCCGTGGAACGTGCGAAGGCCCCACTTCGCAATGGGTTTGACCCACGGAATGCCCAGCTTGACGCAGTATTCCGGCACATCGGTGTGGAACGAGGCGAGCATGGGAAAAAAGCGCGAGATGACAAGCGATGACCAGCCAGCGGTCCAGATTGGGTTGACCGCGTGCACAATGTCGGGGTTGAACTCGCGGAGGCGACGAAACGCCTTCGGCCCGAGCATGCCGTGTTTGACCTCCGGGTAAACCTTCAGCGCCCGCGAGGGGATAGGCACGACCTCGAAGCCTGCATACTCCTTGGGAGGGGTGCCCGGTGCAAAGATGATGACTTCGTGCCCCATCTCTGCCAGCTGGTCGAGGTGGCGGGTGATGCGTGTGACCACCCCGTCGATTTTGGGCAGGAAGACCTCGCTGATAATCGCGATGCGCATGCGCTTACTGCTCGCCGGTGGGGACGCCGGCAGTCTGCTTCGCCGTCCACAGCGAGCGCGCCGGGATCTTCGAGCGGTCCGCCCGGTCGGCATACTTGCGCGCCACGTCCTCGACCTCGGTGAGCAGGCCCTCCGCCAGCTTGGTGGGCTCGAGCCCGAGCCCGATAAAGGTGTCGTTCTTCACGTGTAGTTCGTTCTCGGCGGATTCCTTGCGCGGGTTCGGCACCATCTGCACCTCGGCGCCAGAGAGCTTTGCGACGAGCTGCGCCAGGTCCCGCACGCGGTGCGTCTCCGTCATCTGGTTGAAGATCTTCACGCGGTCGCCCTTGGCAGGCGGGTTTTCCAGCGCAATCTGGATGCACTTGCACATGTCCTGGATGTGGATGAAGGCGCGCGTCTGCCCGCCGGTGCCGTGGACGGTGAGCGGGTAGCCCACGGCGGCCTGCATGAGGAAACGGTTGAGCACGGTGCCGTAGTCGCCGTCGTAGTCGAAGCGGTTGATGAGGCGCTCGTCGCGCTGCGTCTGCGCGGTGTGGGTGCCCCAGATGATGCCCTGGTGGAGGTCGGTGATGCGCAGCTCGTCGTTCTTGGCGTAGAAGGCGAAGATGCTCTGATCCAGCACCTTGGTCATGTGGTAGACCGACCCCGGGTTGGTGGGGTAGAGGATCTCCTGTTCCACGGTGGTGCCGTCCTCGGTGTCCACCTTGATGTCCAGGTAGCCCTCTGGGATCTCCATCCCGGCGGTGCCGTAGCCGTAGACGCCCATGGTGCCCAGGTGGACGACGTGCACGTCCAGCCCGGATTCCACGATGGCCACGAGCAGGTTGTGCGTCGCGTTGACGTTGTTATCCACCGTGTATCGCTTCGCCCGCGGCGTCTTCATGGAGTACGGCGCGGCGCGCTGCTCGGCGTAGTGAATCACTGCGTCCGGCTGGAACTCCTGGATAAAGGCGAGCAGCCCCTCGTAGTCCTGCGCGACGTCGAGATGGCGGAAGCCGATCGTGTGCCCGGAGATTTCGTTCCACGCCTGCAGGCGCTCCTCAATGGAAGCGATCGGGGTCAGGGAGGTCACGCCCAGTTCCTCGTCGATGGCGCGGCGTGACAGATTGTCCACAATCACCACGTCGTGGCCGAGGTCGGAGAGGTGCAACGAGGCCGGCCAGCCACAGAATCCATCCCCACCAAGAACCGCAATCTTCACTTCCGAACAACCTTTCCGTCAACACATGCAAAAGCTTGTCGACGCTGAGCGCGCCGACACCTCCGGTTCACGATACCCAGCACGCGCCTCCTTTGCTGAGTAAAACGACTCCGCTCGCGCAGAAGTTGGCCCGTGTTTCGCAAACGTGCAGTTTAGGCATATCTGTAGTTAAATTAATGGAGTTACCTGTGTTGCCCTCTAGGAAAGTCTAGGAATTGATATGGTGCGGGGTTTTCGGAGCCGTAATTTCGCCGTAGCAACAGTCGTTGCTTGTCTCGCGTCCGGTGTCGTCGCCGTGCCGCCCACCCTACTCCCGGTCGCGCACGCGGCCGATGTGCTTGATGAGGCAGCCGGGTTTGCGCTCTACGCCACGACCGATGACCAAAGCATCAACGCGCGGCGGAGCTGGGGCGGGCTTTTCAAACTCGAGGACGGCGACTATGAGTCGAAATCGGTCCGGTCCGTGCGCATGTACTTCCTGCCTGACCGGGTAGCGGACCCGAACTACCCAGCGCCAACGGGCCGCTATTCCAACGTGGATCGTTTCTTCCCCGCAGAGGAGAAATATCAGGTTCAGCTGAAGACGAACGGAAAGGTGACCGAGGACTTCGGCGCGGTGACGGGCTACGGGTTCGAGGACGCCCGCGGCTACAAATGGCTGGACATTACCCTGCCCAAGACAGTGACCATCGGCCAAGCGGAGGCGCTGTTCATCAGCAACGCGGCTGGCGCGGACACGTTGCCCTGGCGCGCATACAACTCATCCGTCGGCGCCCGCGGGTTTGCAGAGCCGCTCGACGCGCAGCCCGCCACCATCCACAGCAAGGTGGTGCGCGCCGACTCCGCCGAGCCGGCCGAGGGCGTCGAGGTCTCGCTTGTTGGCGCCGACGGCAAAACCCTCCAAACCCAAACCACCGACGCGGACGGTACCGTCACCTTCGCCGACGTGGAACCAGGCCGAACCTACACCATCAAGTCGGGCACGCTGGACGGGTACTTTGCCGAGCAGCCAGTTTCCCTCACCGTGGCGAGCGGCCAGGAATACACTCCGACCCCGATCGAGCTGACGCCCATCGGCGTGACGGGCCGCGTGATCGACGATCACCAGAATCCCGTCGAGGGCGTCCCCGTCTCCATCGGCGAGTTGGAAACCACCACGGACGCCAACGGAACGTTTACCCTCACCCACGTGCCGGAGGGGGAACAAAAAATCCGTGTCGGAGCCTCGACGCGCACGCTGCCTAAAAGCAGAGGCGTGAGGGTCGAGCCCACCGAGCGCAACCGGGCGGGGGACATCACCGTCGCCGCGCAACCGGGCGCGATTACCGGCAAAGTGGTCGATTCCTCCGGCACCCCCGTCGCCGGGGTAAAAGTAAGCGCCGACCAGGACGATACTGTCACCGTCGCCGTCACGGATCCAGACGGTTTTTTCCGGTTCCCTGACCTGGAGCCGGGCGCGTACGACATCTCTGTGTCCGCGACAGAAACGATCGAGGGCGGCGTGCACCAGAGAGTGCCCGTCGCTCCGGGCGAGACTGCGATTGCGGACATTTCGGTCAATCTGTTGCCCGGTGCGCTGTCCGGGGTGGTCGTCTCAGACCGCAAGACCCCGATAGCCGGAGCCACAGTGAAGGTGCACGCTGAGGAGGACCCGGCCCGGGCAGTTGCCGCGACCACGGACGACAAAGGGGCATTCCAGGCTGCGGGGCTCACCCCGGGAACCTACGTCGTCGACGTGGTTGCGGATGGTTATACAGCGCGCACCACGAGCGTAGTGGTTTCGCCCAATAAGACTGTGGCGCTCGAGGTCACGCTCGCACCAACGCCAACTCCGAAGCCAGCTCCCACGACGAAGAAGACCACACCGAAGAAGACCACACCGAAGAAGACCACACAGAAGACCACCACAAAGCCCAAGCCGACCCTCACCACGAAGAAGCCCGTACCCAAGCCGACCCCCACCACGAAGAAGCCCGCACCCAAGCCAACTCCCACCACGAAGAAGCCCGCACCCAAGCCCACGCTCGCACCGGTTGAGAACTTCGGCTGGGGCGACATCGAGGTCCGCCCGGGCGAGATCGAGATCGCAAACCCCCAAAAGTCCGCCGGCAGAGGCGTCGCCTTCGTCGTGGATGGGGTCACCCGCCAAGACGGGCAGCCGCTTCTCGACGCCACCTGGGTCACCGTCGACCAGAACGGCACCGTCGCAGCAGCCCCGCAGGCAAATGTCGCCCCGGGGAAGTACACGGCGGAGATCCGCAACTCCACCGGAGGGCACAACGTTGTGACCATCACGGTCGGGAAGCCGCAGTCTGAGGCTGCGCTGTACGACGTGTCCTACGAACCGCGCACCGTCCGCGCGGGGGAGCGGGCCAGCAGCCCGAAGCCGGCCGCGACCCGCACGATCACCCCGGAGAAGTACGGCTGGCAGCCGTTGCCGGCGGGCACCGGGTACCGCATCATTAAAAACCCGAACGCGACCGTCACCAGCGACGGCCGTGTGGAGCTGAAGGTGCCGAAGGACGCGAAACCCGGCAGCACCATCAAGGTGAAAGTCGCCATCACCTTCCCCGATGGGTCGAAGGACGAAGCGATCGTCCCGTTTGAAATCGTCGAGTCCCCGATCGCGGACCGCCTCGCACCGAGCTACGAGGCCGGAGTCCTGGTCGGGCCCGGGCAGCACACGATGATCACCGCGCATACCTCCAAAGGCGTGCCGGACGGTACCGAGTACGCGCTCGACGAGGACGCCGAACTTGGCGGGTGGGTCGTTGGCGTGAATCAGCGCACCGGCGTGCTCGACGTCACCGCCCCGTCGGCCGACGCCAAGCCGGTCAAGGTCCCGGTGAAGGTCCGCTTCCCGGACGGGTCGGAGCGCACCATCACTGCGAGGATCGGCGTGGCCACCGCAACGGCGCCGAAGCGCGGCACCACGCTGACCTACCCAGTAACCGTCGCCAATACGGGCCGCGCCGTCACCGCGAAGCCAAAGGGCTCCGTCCCCGAGGGCACCGTCTTCGTCCTCATGGACGACGCAGGCATGCGCGTCGACGTTGACCAGCGCACCGGCAAGGTCCGCGCCGATGTTCCCGCGAACGCGCCCGCCAACGCCACGTACACCGTCCGCGTTCGCGCCCAGTACCCGGACGGCACTACCGCGCTGCTCCCGCTAAAGGTCACCACCGATTCGCAAGCACGCCGTGACAGCAAGGACAGCAAGGACAGCAAGGGCACCGCGACCGCGCCGAAGGGGACCACCTTCGGTCTCTCTGAGAAGTTCAACGAGCCGGGGTGGTACGTGAGCGTCGATAAGCGCACCGGCAAGCTCTCGGTCGACGTGGACGACACCGTCACCAAGAAGAAGTCGGTGCAAGTTCCAGTGGTGGTCTCGTACCCGGACGGTTCGCAGCGGATCAAGAATGTCGAGGCCAACGCCCCGGCCCTGCAAACCGTGACCCCCACCCCGCAGGACGCGCCGTCGGGCGCATCGTCCGGGTACAGCTGGGTGCCCATCGTCCTCGGCCTCCTCGCCGCGATTGGCGGGGTGGGCTACGCCGCGTTCGTTAACCAAGACCACATTCGTCGGATGCTCTCACAGTTCGGGATCCGGATCTAAAAGGTGAATACCATGCATACTTCCCTGAAAACCGTTGCCATCGCCCTGTGCGCGTCCCTCACGCTCGGTGGCGTCGCCGTCCCGCAGGCCTCCGCAGCCACGGAGCAGCGAGAAATCTCCGTGCGCGTCCACGGCGAGACCCCCAACGCCGAGCAGGGGCGGATCGACGGCGAGGTCCGCAAGGACTCCCGCGCCCGGCTCGCCTACGTCCACCCTGCGGCCGCGGTGGGTATCCACGAGTTCACCGTGTACTCAAACATCTGGATCGATGGAAAGAACCTCGCACCCAACTGGGGCGCGTCAACCGACGTGCGCAAGGACGGCGGGGCGGACGTGATCACCTACACCTACACGGACGCCCGCTCGGACGTCGAGATCACGCGCACCTTCCGTATCTACGGGAACCGCATCGACGTCGACGTACGGGCGCGCAACGCGGGCAAGCAGCGCCGCCAGGTAGACATCGAGCTGGCCAACGAGCTGCAGAACCCCTACCAGGTGAGCGCCCGCGAGACGAAGGCGGACACCTACAAGGTGGGGCCGGAGTCCGAGGGGTACGACACCACCGTGTCCTTTACAGACCCGAACTTTTCCGGCACCCGCGAGCAGCTGACGCAGGAGCAGAGCAAGGGGATCGGCGAAGGGACGCCGAAACTCCAGGCCGGCGAGTGGATCGAGGTGCTGGATCCTGGCGAATCGGTGGAGGCGCGGGCGTCGGTAAGCGTGGCGGCGCAAGAGTCCGCGATTGACACGGACGGCGACGGGCTGCGCGACGAGTGGGAGCTCAAAGGCCTGAAGCTGGAGGACGGGACCGAACTGCCGATTCAGAAGTGGGGCGCCGATCCCGAGCGCCCGGACCTTTTCCTGCAGCTCAACTGGATGCAGGCAGAGTGGGAGACCCTGAACTGCGCACGCAAGGATGACTTCGCGCCGACGGTGAAGGAATTCGAGCAATTCGCCGGTTGCGCGACCGCCAACGTTAACTCGTACCGCCCTTCCACCTCGACCCTCCGCGACCTGGAGGACGTCTTTGCCAAGGAGGGCATCGCGCTGCACATCGACGCGGGCGAGACCTACCAGAGCGCCTCGCTCGCGGGCTACGAGGAGCCCCACGGCGGGAAGACCGAGCGCTTTGAGCAGTACTACTTCCAAGACAAGTCGCAAGCTCAGCGCCTGCTCGGCGAGCGCGATCGCCTGCTTGGGCCCCGCAAGGCCGTGTTCCGCCTTGGCATCATCGGCGACAAGATGGCGGAGGGGAACCGTTCCTCCGGCGTCGCGCTCGTCCGCGATTCCGCCTTCTACATTGCGGACCACAAGGACATGACCACGCAGGAGCAGCTGCGCAACACGATCTTCCACGAGTTTGGACATACGCTGGGCCTGGGGCACTCAGGGCCCGAGGTGCCCGACAACCCGCTCTCGGGGGACGTGTACGTGCCGGAGTACAAGTCCGTGATGAACTACCTGTACCAGTTCAGCTACTTCGACTACGCCAAGGAGCCGACCGACGCGAGGGTAAACGCCTGCGTCAAGGGCGGCGGGTGCGGTGAGCAGTCCGTGACCATCCCCGCTGACTGGTCCAACCTGGACCTGCCCGGCTTCAACATCGGCCAGGGAAATGTGACGACGGGCTCCGGGCAGCTTGACGACGACGACCAGTCCGAAAAAACTCCCCGCAAGCTGGCAGAAAACGCCGCCGTTGCCAACGTGGGCAAGGCCGGCTTCCAGATGGACACCACTGCAAGCGGCGACAACGGCATCGTGACCGCCAGCGAAGAGAACTTCGCTACGGGCACCATCAGCAACCTTGGCGCCGACGCGGAGCGGTTCACCCTGGTGGCCAACTACCCGGGCGGGCAGCGCTACACCGAGGAGATCACGCTCGCCGGGATCAAGGACAAGCGCTCGGAGCGCGAGGTGAGGATTCCGATCCGCAACGCGAACAGCATCAGTGGCCCGACCCTGCCGGTCAACGTGCAGATTTTCAACCACTCGGGCGAGAGCGTCTTCACCGACCGCTACGAGCTCTCGGTGCTGGACTACACCGCTGAGGAGGCGGAGCGCGTGCTCAACGACGTGCTCAAGTCCGACGCCTCGCCGCAGGTGAAACGGATGGCCAAATCCAAGCTGGACGGCGTGACAGATCGCGCCCCGGCAGCGGCCACGAAACTGAACACGAAGACGCCGACGGAGAAGCAGGCGGAGAAGCCGGCCCGGCAGCAGGAGGAGCCCGTTTCTGCAGTTGCGATCGTAGTCGCCGTGCTGCTTGCACTCGGCGGAATTGCCGCTGCAGGGGCCGGGTGGGCGCTGAGTCAGGGGCTCATCTAGCGCCAAGTGTGGTAAAAATCACTAAAAATAATGCGCTTGTCCCGCGTTGCACTGCGGGGCAAGCGCATTATTGACAAGCGTTGAATTGTCCATATCTGTCCCGGCTAAGGTATTCACGTGGCCTAAGAGGATGCCCAAGCCGAACCTTAATGAAGAAATGTTGACTTGTGCTAGTTAACGGCCGAACGCCGGCTCAATTCTGAGAAAAGGATACTGATTGTGTGATTTAGCCTTACAGCTTCTCATCTGATAGGACACTCCTCGGTGAATAATATGCACTCTAGGATTGTTCAACAGGCTGCGAAAGCTTTCGGACATCTGATGTACCGGTGTCTATGAATTGGCGATTGGTCGCGGTTTTGGAGCAAGGGGAGTTGTTAATCTGCGGTTTTGGGGTAGCTTAAGCAGTTGACACCAGAACTGAACTGATAAGCATTGGCTCATGTATCGACCGTGAATATTTTTTATGCATCGGCGCATACATGGTCAGGGTAAGAATGTTGAGGAGCAGCCGCATGAGGAAGCTGGCATCACGCTGCATCGCAGTCGCGCTCGGTGCAGCGCTCGTCGTGGGCGGGCAGCCCGCGGTCGCCGGTGCCGTCGAGGCAAAAGTGGACGCTTCCCGCCTGACGCAGTTCTCCCACCACGACGAGGATTCAGTTGCGGGTACCCAGTCGAACACGCTGTACACCGATATTCTTGTCAACGGCGCCCGCATCATGGCACCGGACAACGCGCCAGTCACCACGAAGGATGAGCGGGGAGCGCGGGTGACCACTGCTCAGTACGCAGACGCCGCGAGGGGAGTGCAAATCGAGCGGGTCGTGCGCACCACCGACACCGAGATGACGGTCGAGGTCACCGCCACGAATCAGGGCTCCGAGGACGCCTACTTCCAGCTGGACCTGACCAATTCCATCAACACCAACCGCACGCTCACCGGCAGTTTCGACGGCGAACGCTTCACCGTCGGCCCGGATTACGGCGGCTACGACACGTTGGTGGAGTTCGCAGACCCCGGTTTCTCCGGTGTGGCAAACAGCTTCAATGCGACCACCGCGACCGACGAGGTCGGCTACGTCGACCCCGATGGCGCACAGTTCCAACGTGGCCGCTGGTTCCGCTCGGTCGACCCCGGCGACCAGCTCACGGCAAAGGCAACGATCACCTTTGACACGCAGGACTCCGCCGTGGACAGCGATCGGGACGGCCTGCCCGACCAGTGGGAGGAACAGGGCGTCACGCTTGACGACGGCACCCAGCTCCCCCTCAACGAATGGGGAGCAGACCCGCACCGCCCCGATGTCTTCCTGCAGCTGAACTGGATGGAATCCGAGTACGAAAAACTCGGCTGCCTGAACACGCCGGACGCCGAGCAGTGCGACACTGCGAACACCCGGACCTACCGCCCGCCCCGCCACATCCTGGATGAGCTGGCGGACAAGTTTGATGAGCACGGCGTTTCCCTGCACATCGACGCTGGCGAGACCTACTCCAACATCCCGAACTACGACACCCGCCACGGTGGACAGACCGAGGGATACGAGCGGTACTACTTCAGTAACTCCATCCCCGGCCTGCGCATGGTGGACAACGTCAACCGCCTGCTGGGCCAGCGTGCCTCCGTCTTCCACGTCGGCGTGATCGGTGACCAGATGAACCCGAGCAACTACTCGGTTGGCACCTCCCTCGTGGGCGATAATGGTTTTTACGTGGCCAAGCACGAGCGCATGACCGAAGACAGCCAGTTGCGCAACACGATCATGCACGAGCTGGGCCACAACCTGGGCCTCAACCACAACGGCTCGTTGAAGTTTGAGGGCAAGGTGCCAAAATCTGACTACCTGCCCAACTACAAGTCCGTGATGAACTACCTGTACCAGTTCTCCTATTTCGACTACTCGGACGTGGAGGCCGTGTCCGGCGGTCCGCTCCCGGAGGAGTGCAACCGCTCGGGCGTGAACTGCTACCGCGGCGACTACCGCGTCCCCGCGGACTGGGACAACTTGCTTATTAACTCCCTGCGCCTCGGCGGCCACGTCGGTACCGCGGGCGTTGACGCGCGCAAGGTCGACACCGCAGCACTCAGAAAGCTGGACAAAGAGATGGAGCGCGCCGACGCGAGCGGTGACCGCGTCGAGGTCGAGGTCACCGACGAGGGCGACCTGACCAGCGGCAAGCGCGGCGAGGTGACGCTCAAGCTCACGAACCCGGGCCTGGATCTGCACCGCTACGAGGTCGCCGTCGGTGGCAACACCCAGCGCGTCGTGCTCGGCGGCGTTCGCTCCGGCAAGAACACGACGACCATCACTGTGCCCGTGACGCCCACGGAGCCGGGGGCATTGCCTCTCGACGTCCACGCGACCGATGAGCTTGGCAACACCACCTTCGAGGACCGCTTCGCCGTCCCGGTTGCTGAGGACTCAAACACCGACTCGACGCCGATGGGCGGGGCTGTGAAGTCGAGCCCGGCGATCGCGCAGGTGCACAACGAGACCACGCCGACCACCAAAGCAACACCGACCACGAAGGCAGTGCAAGCCCCCAAGGCAACGCCCAAGCCGGAAAGCGGCAGCAGCTCGGCGGCCATCGTCGTGCCGCTGCTCCTCCTGTTGGCTATTGCAGGTGGCGCAGCGGCGGCGTGGGCGAGCGGCCTCATTTAAACTCTTCAACAAAGCTCAACAGCGCAAGGCGGAATAATGAACTGGACAACGACTCCCATCGTGGCGTGCGCGGCGGTCACCACCGCATTGGTCGCCCCGGCGGCGCTCGCGGCCGACACCGCCCGCTACACCCTGACGGTTGCAACCCCGGCCGGGCCGCTTGAACACGTCGACGTCGAGCTCACTGGCCGCGGCGGGTCGTTCCAGGCCACGACCGATTACGCGGGCAGAGTGTCATTAGACGTCCCGGTCGGCACGTACGCCTACCGCGCGACCTGGGGCGGGGAGGAGTACACCCAGTCTGGGATCGAGCTCACTGCAGATCTGGAATCGAGCCTGATGATCCCGGGGCCGGAGCGCACGGTCGACTACGCCTGGAGCTCAATCAACGTCGCGGCGGGAAGCCGTGCAACCGTGGTGCCGACCGTGACGGGCAATAAGAGCGGGGTCACCGTGGAGCGCATCGACGGCCCGGAGTGGGCCGAGGTGTTCACTGACGGCACGGTCGAGGCCATGCCCCCGGCGAACGAGCAACCGGGTGCGCACGACCTGATTGTGCGCACGTCGGCGGGGCAGGTCGAGACCATTCCGGTGCGCGTGACCGGACCGCAGGACCCGAAGGACGTGATGTACCCGGTGACGCAGGTACGGGTCGGGAGCAAGGTGCGGAGCGCGGCACCGACGGTGACCATCTGGCACCAGGGGCGCGAGTTTTCCAGCCAGCCGGTCCCGGGGGGAATGACGTTCCACACCGTCTCGGAGGGCGCGTGGGTGGACGCCAACACTGGCCAGGTCACGCTAGACACCGCGGCGTCGGGCGCCAAGGCGGGCGACTCGGTCACGGTGCCGCTGGAAGTCGGCCTGCCCAGCGGCGCCACCGTTGAGGCCACGGCCGTCTTCCAGGTCAACGACCTGCCAACCGCGGAGCAGATCCACCCCGGCTGGGAGACGCTCACCGCGGCGCCAGGGGAGCGGGTGACGGTGGAGCAGACCGGTGACGCCGACGTTCCCGCGGACGCTCAGTTTGTGTGGCGCCGCGCGGACAACCCGGAGCTGAAGGGGTGGGCCATCTCCGTCGATCCAGCGACGGGCGCTGTCTCCGCCACTCCGTCGGACACGGCCAAGGACGCAGACGTCAACGTGCGCGTGAGCTACTCGGACGGCTCTCAGTCGACGGCGCCGGTGCACCTCCGGGTGGCACCGAAATCAGCGTCCCAACAGCACACGCTGCGACCGGGGCAGGAGGAGGAAATTCTTGCTGGTGGGGGAACGGATGTGGTGATCGTCGATAGTGGCGGCGCAGACGTCACCGTGGACAAACACGGAGCGGTGAAGGCGTCGGTGCCGTCGGACGCGATGCGCGGTGCGGTGTACCCGGTCAAGCTGCGCGTCGACGGGAAGGAGACGACCGTCACCCTGACTGCGGACGCGCCGGACCAAAGCGCAGACTTCAGCAAGGCGTGGTGGATCCCGGTGGTGATGGTCGCGATGGTGGTCGCCGGAGCCGTGGGCAACTGGGCATGGACCACCTTCTCTGGGGGTGCCCGGTGAACCTGAGGGGAGCGGGGGCCGCCGCGATTGCTACGGCGATGATCGCGATGGGGACTACGAGCCCGGCGAGTGCGGGCGTGGAGGACATGCCCTTTGGCGTCCACATGACGCCCAGCGCCGACGACGAGGGGTTCGCGGTGATGGACATCTCGAAGGGGCGCACTACGACGTTTACGTTCGAGCACCCCTATTCCGTGGCGGGGATTATGGCCGGCAGCTTCGACGTCGCGCTGCGCGCCGACGGCGGCAGCGTCCGTTATCTGCCGAGCGCGACGAGTGTGCGCACATCGTCCAAAGGCGGCACAGATGTGGTCACGCTGACGCACGAAGATGCGTCGCAGGGCGTGAAGGTGGAACGCACGTTCACGGTGGGGAAGAAGTCCATGGCTGTCGACGTCACCCTGACCAACCTGCGCAACGAGGACCGCGAACTTAGCGTGGACATGAACTCGCGCATCACCGCCTACGGCAAGGACCGGGCGAGCTTTCGGGACGGCGCGTTTATGATCGCCCCGCGGGACGGCGGCTACGAGACGACGTTGCGTTACAAGGACCCCACGTCGTCCGGCGTCGCGACCGACAAGGACGCGACCACAGCCGAGGGCAAGGTCGGGAGCGTGGGCGCGGATGGCGCTTCGTTCCAGCGCGGGCGCTGGGAGCGGGCGGTTCCCGCGCAGGGCAAGCTGCACGCTAGCATGACCATGGACATCGCCACGCAGGGATCCGCGGTGGATTCGGACCGCGACGGGCTTCCGGACGCGTGGGAGCGCCAGGGCTTCACCACCGCGAGCGGGGAGCAGTTCCCGTTACAGGCGTGGGGCGCGGACCCGCACCGGCCCGACCTGTATCTGCAGCTCAACTGGGCGAAGTCCGAATGGGAGACGTTGGGGTGCGACCGCGAGCAGCGCTTCGGCGCGAGCGCGGAGCAATTCGGCGAGTTCGCGGCGTGCAATGCGGCGAACGCGAACGTGTACAGGCCGTCGAGAAGCTCTCTCCTGGAGCTCGTCGACCTCTTCGATCAGCAGGGGATTAACCTGCACATTGATGCCGGCAGCCTCTTCAACAACATCCCCAACTATGAGGAGCGCCACGGCGGCGCGACCGAGGACTTCGAGCCGTACTACTTCAAGGACGCCGACCATCACTCCCGCTTGGCCGCTGACCGCGACCGGCTCCTCGGTCCGCGCGAGTCCGTCTTCCGCGTCGGCATCATCGGCGACCAGCTGGCCAAGGATGATTACACCACCGGCATGGGGCTGGTGAGCGATTCGGTATTTTACGTGGCGAAGCACGAGGGGCTGACGGGCCAGGACCAGGTGCGCAACACGATTTTGCACGAGTTCGGCCACAACCTGGGCCTGACCCACACCGGGTCCGCGCTGTCGGATACGCGCGTGGAGACAACTGACCTGCTGCGCAATTACGAGTCCGTGATGAACTACCTCTACCAGTTCGCCCGTTTTGACTACAGTGACACGGTGGCCAAGGGCAACGGCGACGATCCGCATTGCGGCGACTACACCTGCTACACCGGGGCCTACGAGGTGGCCCCGGACTGGGAGCACCTTGACCTGGGCGGCAAGTTCATTGGGAAGGTCAACGCCACCGTCGGCGCGGACGATTCCGTGGTCACCCACGACCATATGCTCGTGCGGGACCTGGAGATCGCGGCCGCCGAGCACAACGCGGGCCAGGCGGGCTTCAGGCTTTTCGACGCTTCCACAAACTCCATCGTCACCTCCCGGAACGACAACAGCGTCACTGCCCAGCTCCGGAACCTGGGGCTGGACCTGGACGATTTCACCGTCGACGTCTCGTACCCCGGCGGGCACTACTCGGATACGATCCGCGTGCCCGGCCAGCTGGCGGAGACGCCGTCGGCGACCTTCGACATCCCGATCACCGGGGTGCAGCACCTCAAGGGCGCAACGATGCCGCTCGACGTGGCGGTGCGCAACAAGGACGGTGAGGAGGTGTTTGCCGAGCACTACGACCTGTCGCTCCTGGACTACTCTGCAGAAGAGGCGAAGCAGGTGCGTGAGGAAGTGCTTGCGGACCCGGATGCCCCGAAGACCCTGCGCGAGCTCGCAGAGGCAAAGCTGGGTGCGCCGATTGGGCCGACGGAGACGCCGACTGACACGCAATCTCAAGAGCCCGGGCGGGGGTCCAGCACCACCGACATTGTGATCGCGGTACTCGCGGCGCTCGGCGGCGTGATCGCGCTCATCGCGGGCGGCGCCTGGTCTGCGGGAATGCTTCCGTTTTAATGCCTGGTAGTGCCCGGTCCTGACCGTTTGTATTCTTTTGTTTCGCCCAATTTCCCTGGTTAGAATTGGTTATAACACCACTTTCGGTAGGGAGGCTCTCGTGGCATCGGCTGCAACTCAACCAGCAAAACCGCACCAAACGGCGGATTCGGGAACGGTGACGCGGGGAGGGGGTGACGAGGGGGCGTCGATGAGCAAGGGGAAGCTCATTTCGTTTTTCCTTGCGTTTATCGCGCTCATCGTGGTGCTGCTGATCCCCATTGACAGTATCGAGTGGCAGGGGCAGATCGCGCTCGGAATGCTTGCGTTTGCCGTGATCATGTGGGTGACCGAGGCGGTGAGCTACCCGGTCAGTTCGGTGCTGATCATCGGACTCATTGCCATGCTCGTGGGGCTGTCGCCCGATCCGGAAAATCCGGGCGAGATTTTCGGTACGGGCCCGGCGCTGAGCATTGCGCTCGGGGGCTTCTCGTCGGGCGCGGTGGCGCTGGTCGCGGCCGCGTTGGCGCTGGCCACGGCGATGCAGGCGACGGGGCTGCACCGGCGCATCGCGCTCAACGTGCTCAAAGTTGCGGGCGAGAAGACGTCGCACATTGTCGCCGGCGCGATCGTGATTTCTATCATCCTCGCGTTCTTCGTGCCGTCCGCAACCGCTCGCGCGGGCGCCGTGGTGCCGATCCTCCTGGGCATGGTGGCCGCGTTCGGCATGACGGTGGATTCGAAACTGTCGGCGCTGCTGGTAATTACTGCGGTGCAGGCGGTGTCGATCTGGAACGTCGGTATTAAGACTGCTGCGGCGCAAAACCTTGTGGCCATCGGTTTCATTGAGGACCAGATGGGTCAGACCGTGTCCTGGGGCAAGTGGTTCCTGTGGGCCGCGCCATGGGCGGTGCTGATGTCGATTGCGCTGTACTTCATCATGCTCGCTGTCATGAAACCCGAGGTGGATCGCATTGAGGGAGGGCGCGAACTGGTGCAGCAGCAGCTGGACGAGATGGGGCCGATGACTGGCGCAGAGAAGCGCCTGACTGCGATCGCCGTGGTCCTGCTTCTCTTCTGGGCGACCGAGGGGCTGCTGCACCCCATCAACTCGTCCACGATCACGCTCGTGGCGATCGGCGTGATGCTCCTACCGGGCATCGGGGTGATGGACTTCAAGTACGCGCAGAACCACATCAACTGGGGCACGCTGATCGTGTTCGCGGTGGGCATCTCGCTCGGCTCGTTCCTCCTGAAAACGGGCGCGGCGACCTGGCTTTCGGAGCAGACGTTTGGCGCGCTGGGCATTTCCTCGATGCCGATCCTCGCCACGATCGCGATCGTGTCCCTGTTCAACATCATCATTCACCTGGGATTCGCGTCCGCGACGTCGCTCGCTTCCGCCCTGATCCCGGTGTTCATCGCGCTCGCTGCGACGCTCGACGTGCCGAATGGCGGCATCGGCTTCGTCATCATCCAGCAGTTTGTCATCTGCTTCGGGTTCTTGCTGCCCATCTCCGCCCCGCAGAACATGCTGGCCTACGGCACGGGCGCGTTCACCACGAAGCAGTTCCTCCGGGCGGGCATCCCGCTGACCATCGTGGCGTACTTGTTGATCTTGCTCCTTTCCGCGACGTACTGGAAGTGGATGGGGCTGGTGTAGCCGCCTAGTCGCCCTCCAGCACAAGGCCCAGGTGCAGCGAGTCCAGCTCGTGCGCGCCGGGGCCTTGTTGCGTGGTCGCAATTTCACGACCGGTTGCTTCGGTCACTGGAATGAGCCATCCGAGGTTCGGGTCGAGCAGCGGGTCTGCTTGCTTGTCCATCGGGACGAACGTCACGGGACGTTCGTTTTTTGCGACAAGTTGCACCGGACCGTTCGCCTCCTGAAGAGCGGGGAGCGCGGCGGGCGTTGTCGTGATGATCACCATCTTTTCGTCGGTGTCGGGGGACAGGTTCGCGGTGTGAACGTGCAGGTGCGTGACCTCGAATCGCTCAAATTCCTCCGGGTACTCCACGAGCGGCAGGGTCGGGTCGCCCGCGAACAGTGCGCGGATTCGCTCAAGAAATGCCATGGTGCGAGTCTAACCGGCCTCCGGGAGCGGAATGTTGGCGTCGTCAAAGCGCAGGTTGTCCGGGTTGTCCTCCCATTCATAGTCGGGAAATGGTGCATCCACCGGTGGTGTGAGCCCCATCCACCATTCCGGTTCCGGGTGGAACGGAAAGCGCATGTCAAACTGTTCTTCGAGCTGGTCCAGCGCGAATTCACACTCGATGATGTCCTGATCTTTCTCGTATTGGTCCATAATCGCGTGTCCGCGCGCATGAAACTCCGCGGCCCGTTCGCGCCTGCGCTTCACTTCGCTTATCGACGCCTTCCACCGCGGATCCTCAGCACCCAACTGAGCGGTCAGCAGCCCGGAAGGCTCCGAAACCTCAAATGTGCCGTCCTCGTACAGCCAGATGGCGTCCCCGGTCGCGGGGTCGACGACGTAGAAGGCGCGGCGGTCGGTCTTGAGGTTATGGTGCCTCTGGCAGAGGCAGTGAAGGTTATCCACGCGTGTTTCCCCTCCCTCAGCGAACGGGATGCGGTGGTCCAACTGGCACTGCTCCGCGGGGTGGTTGCAGCCGGGGTAGATGCACGTGCCGTCGCGAGCCTCCACGAGCGCCCGCATGTCTGCCGTCGGCACGTAGCTGGGTGTCGTGTTTTCGCGAACGCCGTCCATGTCGGCGACGGAGGGCGGGGTCTGCGCGCACATCTCGTCGAACGCGATCGTGGCGTCAGGCTCGGTCCAGCCGAAGCCCGGGATGAACACTGGCTGCCCCGCCTCGCGCCCCTTCGGCGCGTATACCTGGATTCGCGCCTTCGCTGCCGGCGTGATCTCGCCGGTGAGCAGTTTCACCACGGTGTCGTGCGAAGACAGCTTGTGCTCCAACCCGCATTGCTGCACGAACGCGCGCACGGCGGCCAGTGTCGCGGTGTCCGTGGTCAGGTTCATCATGCCCTTTGTTATCCCACCGAAGTCCTCGAGGAAGAACTCGGCTCCGTGGTCCCGGCGGGCCTCGCGCTCCTTCCGCTTCTTCGGGTTGTAGCCCAGAGCCGGGTCGATGCGCCGGATGTGCGCCCGCAACTTTCGCGTGACGGCCGCGGGGTCGGGGAACGGCTGGCTCTGCCGGGTGGGCGTGAACTGTTCGACCAGGAAGTCGTCGATACCGGCGAGGATCTCCGCGTCGGCGTCGGGACCGAGCTCCTCCAGCTTCCGCCGGATCGCGGTCAGGTGCCCCAGCGTGAGCAGCTTTTGCTCGTTGTGCAGCGCACGCAGCCGCGGCAGATCCGTCAGACGGTGATACGACAGCACCGCGGAACGGATGACAGAGCGGGAGTAGCCCGTGGCCTGAGCAAGCTTATCGACGACCACGTCGAAGTCCTCGATGTTCACGCCGTCGTCGCTAAAGCGCGAGTACAGTGCGTGCTCCGATTCACGGAGGCTGCGGCCAAGGTGCGCATCGCTGTCGTGGGGTCTGTCTATTCGGAAGTAGGGGCGAGGTGGGGCTTGTTGAGTGTTCATGCCTTGCACTATAAACGTGGCACCCAACACTGGTTCGAAGATCGGTGGCAAAAATAGAATGTGCGTTCTAAACTATGACGATATGGTGCACACTTACTGTTCGAACAAATGAGCAAAGAATGTCCGTGCGAACATAAAATGCTGCTCTGGAAGCGCGCTGGTTTTCACCGTGTCAGGACAAGGTCAACGAGCAGAAAACCGTTACGCTGGCACTATGGAAGATGCCGAAAAGGGCCCTGAGATTGCGTCGCGACGCGTCGACTTCGTGTTGCCCTACGGCATCGGCGAACCGGAGTTCCCTCCGTCGGAAGATACGTTGCCCAATCCCCTCGGTCGCAGGAACCGGCTGGGAAAGGCTGGTTGGACGCTCGTGCTCAAGCGGCTGTTTGCAGACTTTTCCACGGACGCCATGGTGGATCGAGGCGCCACGCTGACCTACTACACGGTGCTGTCCCTCGCGCCCATGCTGGTCTCGGCGTACGCCATCGCGACCTTGCTACTCGGGCGCGATCCGGGGGCGGTCGATCAGCTCCTGGACGGGCTCGTTGAGGTGTACGTGCCGGAGGCCCTTCGCGGAGAGGCGATGGATCTGATGGAGACGATTGTGGGCACTCCGTCGCAAAGCACTGTGGCGTTGATCGTCTCGCTGCTGATCTCGCTGCTGTCTGCGTCGGCGTACGTGCGGAGTTTTTCGCGCAACGCCAACCTGGTCTATGGGCGCTCGGAAGGGCGAAACGTGGTGGTCACTTGGGTGACCATGTGGCTGATCACGCTGATGCTCGTCGTCGGTGGGCTGGCGATCCTGATCGGGACGCTGCTCACGGACGGCATCGTGCACAGCGTGCTTGGGCCGGTGGCGCGGCCGCTCGGTGTGGAGGATGTGCTGACCTACCTCACGGAGAAGTTCCTGCCGGTGTGGGTGTATTTGCGGACGCCAGTGATCGTGCTGATGGCGATGATCCTGCTGTCGCTGTTGTACTACTTCACGCCAAATGTGAGGCCGGGGCGGTTCAGGTTGCTGACGGTGGGATCGTCGTTAGCCCTGTTCGTCGGCTTCTGGTTGTGGTGGGGGTTCGGGCTCTACATGTCCACGTTCGGCGTGCGATCCGCGTACGGGGCGTTCGGGACCGTGATCGCGGTGCTGGCGCTCGTGTGGGTGATGAACATCGTGCTGCTGGAGGGCGTGAAGGTGGACGCCGAAGTCCTCCGCGCGAAGGAGCTCCAGGTGGGGTACGACTCTGAGAGGCACATCCAGGCCCGGCCACGCTCCAGCGAGGGCGCCCGGTGGCGCCTGCAGCTGGAGCGGTGGATCGCGCGGACAGCGCGCGAGGTGAAAAACGCGCGGAACTAGCGGCTCGCGCGCACGGCGGCGAACGCCTTGTGCAGGAGGGCCTGGCTGTCGGCACTCGGCGTGCGGAGGTGCCGCTTGAACGCCACACTCGCGGCGGACCCGTAGGCGCTGAGTAGCACGAGGACTTCGAAGGGGGCCAGCTGGGGTGCGCGCTCCTGTAGCGCGCTGACCACCGGGTCCAGGATGCGCTCGCGGTCGTCGTTCGGGCAGGCGGAGCCACGAATCAGCTCAAGCCGGTCCGAGGTGAGCAGCAGGGTCGACGCCGAGTGCAGCTTGACCCCGTCGCCGGTGAGTGCGTCGACGCAGATCTGCTCGAACGCCTCGGTGAGCCCGAGCTCGGGCGGGAGGCGGCGAATATCCTCGCCGATCTCCGCAAAGGTGCGTTCCACAAAGACCAGCAGGGCGGCGTCCAGGTCCGCGAAGTAGTTGTGGAACGTGCGCGGGGACACTTCCGCGGCGGCGGCGACCCGGGCGACGGTGAGCTTCTCTGACCCCTGGTGCAGCAGGATGTGCGCCGCGGCGTCGGAAATCACCTCGCGGGTTGCCTGTTTCTTAGACTCGCGCAGGTTCATGGTGTTCCACCGTTTGCTGCAGGTGCTCGCCCTCAATGTCCAGGTTGGGCAACACCTTGTCCAGCCAGTTGGGCAGCTTCCACGCGCGATCATCCAGCAGGTACATGGTGGCCGGGATGATGGTCATGCGGACCACGAAGGCGTCGATAAGCACGCCCACAGCGAGCGCGAAGCCCATGGCCTTGATGAAGGGCTCGTCGATGAGCATGAAAGCGGCGAACACGGAAATCATGATCAGGGCGGCGGCGGTGACCACGCGCGCGCCGTGTTTGAAGCCGTTGGCGGTGGCGTTGCCGGCGGTCTTGCCGCGCGAGACGAAGCCCTCGCGCATGCGCGTGACCAGGAAGACCTGGTAGTCCATCGCCAGGCCGAAGGTGAGGCCGATGAGCATGATGGGCAGGAACGACAGCAGCGGCTGCGGGTCGGAAATGATGCCGAACATGCCGTCCTGGAAGATTGCCACGGTGATGCCGAAGGTCGCGGCCATGGAGAGCGCGAAGCCGAGCGCGGCGATGAGCGGGACCCACAGGGAGCGGAACACGAGCATGAGCACGATGAACGCAAGCCCGATGACGATAGCGATGTAGGGGAGCAGCACGTCCTGGAGGCGCTGCGAGATGTCGTCGAAAATCGGGGTGACACCGGTGATGCCGAACTCGCCGCTGGTGCTGCCGGCGAATTCGGACTGGTAGTCGCGCAGCCGCTCGAGCGTCTCCGTGGTCGCCGGGTCGGTCGCGCCCGTGGTCGGATTGATGAGGACCTGCGCCGCGTCCATAGTGTCGGTGGTCTGCACGATCTGCGCGTTCTCGACACCTTCGGTCTCGTTGAAGGCGGTCAGCGCATCCTGGAATGCGGCGGGGCGATCCTGCTCGGCGACGTTGGCCACGTCAACGAACGCAATCATGGGGGCGTTGCGGCCGGGGCCGAAGGCGTCCGAGGTCATCTCGTACGCCTCTCGGGCCGGGGTGCCTGGCGACGCCGTGCCGTCGGTCGGCATGGCCAACCGGAGACCCGCAGCGGGGATGGCCAGGATGCCAAGCAGGGCGACCGACGCCAGCAGCATGACCCACGGGCGCTTGCGGATGATGCGGGCCCACTTCAGGCCCATCGTCGGCTTTTCGTCCTCCGGGTCCGGCACCTTCGGCCCCGGGACGCGGCCCGCAAAGACGCGGGTGCCCAAAAGGCCCAGCATCGCCGGCAGGAAGGTGGTGGACACCAGCACAGCGAGTGCGACCGTCGCGGCGGCGGCGTACGCCATGGTGGACAGGAACGGGATGCCGATGATGGACAGCGCGGCGAGCGCGATGAGCACGGTGAAGCCCGCGAACACCACGGAGCCGCCCGCCGTGCCCAGGGCCATGCCCATGGCGTGGGCGCGCGTGCCCTTGTCCATGGTGCGCAGCGCCTGCGCCAGTTCCTTCGGCGTGAGGTCGTTGAGGCCGGCGCCGTTGATGAGCTCGTTGCGGAAGCGCGCCACGATGAACAGCGCGTAGTCGATGCCCACGGCCAGGCCGATCATGGAGGCCAGCATCGGCGTCATGTCCGAGATCGTGTCGGTAAACAGCGTGGCCAGCTGGACGCCGAGCAGGCCGACGCCCACGCCGATCACGGCGGAGAGCAGCGGCATGCCGGCGGCGACGAAGGAGCCGAACGTGATGAGCAGGACAACCGCTGCCACGGCCAGGCCGATCAGCTCGGAGGTCATGTTCATTTCCTGCGACTGGAACGCCATGCCGTTGTACTGCACGTTGAGCAGTTCGGAGCCGTCGTACTTGTCCAGCACGTCGGTGATCTCGCTGCGCTGCTCCGACGAGATGTCCATGACCGCCGCGGCGTTAAACGTGACGTCCACGGTCCCGGTCTTCTGGTCCGGGCTCACGGGAGAGAGTTGCGCGAGGTCCTTTTCAACCTGCTCCGGGGGGACCCCCTGAGCCGTTTTTGCCTCGGTCAGCTGCTGCTGCATCCCACCGGCGGCGAGCACGGGGTTCACGATGGCGTCGGTATCGGCGAGCGCGTCGGAGGACTTCAGCTCACCGAGCATCTCGTCCACCTTTGCCATCACGTCCTGGTCGGCGAGGGTGCGGTCACCCTCCGCCTGGATCACAACGGTGCCGGTGGGCGCGCTCGTGAGATCCGCGTCAGTGCCAAAACGCTCGCTCATCTCCTCCTGCGTGATGGTGGAATCCATGTCCGGCATGGAGAACGAGGGGTTGGGCGCCTTGGCAAAGTTGGAGGCGAGCACCCCGGCGCCGATGAGGACAACTATCCAAAAGGCCAGGAACGGCCATACTTTTCGGTATGACCAGCTGCCTAGCTTGTACAAGAAACTCGACATGCTGCACAGCGTATGCAAACTTGCACGCAGTGCGCAAGGTGATACCTTGGGGCGCCGATACGAAAACGTTTAGGATGAAGCACATGACTGTTGAGCCGGAAATTGACGCCCGCGACGTCGCCGTCATCTTCGAAGGCGGAGGCACCAGAAACTCGTACACAGCTCCGGTGGTGGAAAAGCTCATCGCGGAGCACGTGCAGTTCGGCTGGGTTGGCGGCATTTCCGCTGGTGCGAGCCACGCGCTCAACTTCGCCTCGCGCGACGCGTACCGGTCAGAGAAATCCTTCACCGACTTCGTGGGCAACCCCGAGTTCGGCGGCTGGCGCACCATGGTCCGCGGCAAGGGCCTGCTCAACGGCGAGTTCATCTACGAGGGCTACGCGGACCAACTGCCGTTCGACATGGAGACGTTCCTTCGCACGGAGGAAGAGGTGCACCTCGAGGCTGTCCGTGCGGACACGGGGGAGACTGTCACCTACAACCGCGAGGACATGCAGACCATCGAACAGATCAATATCGCAGCACGCACCTCGTCGACACTGCCGCTCGTGATGAAGATGCGCGAGGTCGACGGTGTGCCCTACGTCGACGGCGCGCTGGGGACCTCGGGCGGCATCCTCATCCAAGCGGCGAAGGACGCCGGCTACTCCCGCTTTCTCGTCGTGCTCACCCGCCCGCGCGACTACATCAAGCCTCCAGAGAAGCGCCAGCGCGCTTTACGACGCATCCTGCGCAAGACCCCCAACGTCGTCGACGCAATGGTCGCACGCCCCGGCATCTACAACGCGGCGCGCGCCGAGGTGAAACGCCTGGAAGCGGCGGGTGACGCGTACGTGTTCTACCCCGAGCACATGGGGGTGGAGTCGACCGAGCTGAACGTGGACAAGCTGAAAGCCAACTACGCGGCGGGCCAGGAGCAGCTGGCGCGCGAGTGGCCCGCGATGCGCGAGTTCCTCACCCAGCGGGATCGCTGATCCAGCCCTAAACTTTGGCGCATGATTGATGCGCAAGACGTGGCCCTGATTGTTGAAGGCGGCGGGATGCGCAACTCGTACACCGCACCCGCCATCGTTCGTCTCATCGAGCAGGTGAAGTTCGGCTGGGTCGGCGGCGTCTCCGCGGGCGCCGTACACGCGCTGAACTACGCGTCGGCGGACGTGCGCCGCGCCCGCGCCGCGTTTACCGAGCTAGCCTCGCACCCGCACTTCGGCGGTGTGCTCAAACTGGCGCGCGGCAAGGGGTACTTCAATTCCGAGTTCCTCTACGGGCAGGCGGAACAACTCCTTCCGTTCGACTTCGCCACCTTCGCCGCGTCCTCCACCCAGGTGCACGTGGAGGCGATGCGCGCGGATACCGGTGACACCGTCAGTTGGGGCAGGGACGACTTCTTGCGCGACCCGTCGCTCGTGGCAAGGGCGGCCCGCGCGTCGTCGACAGTGCCCAAAGTCATGCCCATTACGCTTATCGACGCCGCACCCTACGTCGACGGCGCCCTCGGCACCTCCGGGGGCCTACTCATCGACGCCGCGCGCCGGGCCGGCTTCACGCGCTTCGTCGTCTTAGCCACCCGCCCCCGCGATTACTGGAAGAAACCGCTGGTCCAGCCTGCGGCCGTGCGGGGCATGTTCCGCCGCTACCCGGAGATCGGCAACGCGCTACACGTGCGCGCCGGACGCTACAATGCCGCCAAGCGGGAGATTCTCGCCGCCGAGCGGGCAGGCGATGCGCTGGTCTTCTTCCCCGACAACATGCAGGCCGAGTCGATTGAGCGCCGCCCCAGCAAGCTGCAGAGCAATTACGCTGCTGGCCAGGCGCAGCTCGAGCGCGAGTGGGAACGGTGGGTCGAGTTCCTCGCTGCTCCGGCGCCTAGTCTGCGATAAGCGGCTCGATCGTCAGCTCGGGGTGCTCCTTCTCCACGAAGGCCAGCTTCCATTTGTCGCCGAACAGGGCGATAATTTCGCCGTCCGTGCGCGTGAAGATCTCCACGCCACGCTGGCGGCCCAACTCGTCGGCGGACTCCGCGTCGGTGCGGCGCGCCACGGAGTAGGGAACCGGCTCGGTGACGGTCTCCACGTTGTACTCCACCTCCATGCGCGCCTGCATGACCTCGAACTGCATGGGGCCCACGGCCGCCATCACCGGGGCGGCGTCGCCGCGCAGGTCGTTGCGCAGAATCTGGACGACGCCCTCGGCGTCCAGCTGGTCGAGTGCCTTGCGGAACTGCTTGTACTTGCCCAGCGACTTCGCCCGGAGCGTGCGGAAGTGTTCGGGCGCGAACTGCGGCATCGGCGGGTACTGCACGTTCTTACCGGTGAAGATGGTGTCGCCCGGGGCCAGTGAGCCCGCATTCACAAGGCCGATGATGTCGCCCGGGTAGGCGGTATCTACGGTGTCGCGGTTTCGGCCGAACACAGTGAGGGCGTACTTGGTGGAGAAGGTGCGGCCGGATTGGGCGTGCGTGACCTGCATACCGCGGTCGAACTCGCCGGAGACCACGCGCATGAACGCCAGCGTGTCTCGGTGGTTGCGGTCCATGCCCGCCTGCACCTTAAAGACGATGCCGGAGAAGTCGCCGTCGAGGTCGCGCTCCTCCTTCGGGCGCGGGGCGGGCGCGATCGCGCACAAGGTGTCCAGGATCTGGTGGACGCCGAAGTTCAGCATTGCGGAGGCGAAGATGATCGGGGAGGTGATGCACTGCTCGAACAGCTCCTGGTTGTGCAGGGCGCCGTCCGCGGCGAGCAGCTCGACCTCTTCCACCGCGGTGTCCCACACCTCGCCCTCCTTGCCGGAGGCGTCGTCCGGGGCGTAGTGCTCCTCGGGCGCGATGGTGGAACCGCCGGCGGTGCGGATGAAGTGGACGTACTCGTCGGCCTCGCCGTCGTCGCTGATGTGGGCGAGGCCGCGGAAATCACCGGCTTCCCCGACCGGCCAGTAGAGGGGAGTGGGCTGCAGGTCGATTTCGTTCACGATCTCGTCGACAAGCTCGAGGGGCTCGCGGCCGATACGGTCCCACTTGTTCACCACGGTGACGATTGGCAGGCCGCGGGCCTTGCAGACGCGGAAGAGCTTCAGGGTTTGCGGCTCGAGGCCCTTGGCTGCGTCGATAAGCATGACTGCCGCATCGACGGCGGAGAGGACGCGGTAGGTGTCCTCGGAGAAGTCGGCGTGGCCCGGGGTATCCACCAGGTTGATCACGTAGGGCTCGCCCTCGTGCCCCTCCGGCGCGTACTCGAACTGGAGCGCGGAGGAGGCGACCGAAATGCCGCGGTCTTTCTCCATGTCCATCCAGTCGGACACAGTGGACTTGCGGTTGCCCTTGCCGTGGACGGCGCCCGCTTCCGAGATGATGTGTGCGTGCAGCGCCAGCGCCTCGGTAAGCGTGGACTTACCGGCGTCGGGGTGGGCGATGACGGCGAAGGTGCGGCGGCGCTTGGCCTCGGAAGTGAGAGAACTCATGCCGCAGAGTGTAGCCGCCAAGGGGTAGTGCGGAGGAATCGCTTGCGTCTATACTTCACCTTTGTGAAGCGCTTGCTTTTCTTGCGATCGCTCGGCCCAGCACGGCTGACCGCGATCGGGTTCCTGCTGCTCATCCTGAGCGGCACGGGGTTGCTCATGCTCCCCTTCGCGGAGGTGGGGGCGGAACACGCCTCGTTCCTGGCTGCGCTCTTTACCGCGACGTCTGCGGTCTCCCTGACCGGCTTGGTCGTCGAGGACACCGGCACCTTCTGGAGCCCCGCCGGGCAGGCCGTCATCCTGCTGCTCATCCAGCTCGGCGGGTTAGGGATTATGTCGCTGGCGTCGCTGTCCGGGCTGTTGCTCACCGGGCGCATCAGCTTGAAGGCGCGCAAGACTGGCGCCTACGAGGGGCGCCCCATCACCGCCGGAGGCATCCGCCGGACCCTCATCTTCACAGTTGGGTTCACGGCGATCGCCGAGGCCACCATCGCGGTGATCGTCGGCGCGCGGCTCATGGTGGGCTACGGGTACTCGTTCCGCCGCGCCGCCTGGGAGGGCGTCTTCCACGCCGTTTCCGCGTTTAACAACGCCGGGTTTAGCACCCACAGCGACAACCTCGTGTCCTTTGCGTCCGACGCCTGGATCCTCATGCCGCTAGCCGCCGCGCTGATCGGCGGCGGCCTCGGGTTCCCAGTGTGGGCGGAACTGGTGCGACTGGTGCGCCGGAAGTCCAACGCCGTCCACCGCATCTCTATTACCGCCCGCATGACGCTGGCTGCGACGGCGTTCCTGCTTGTCGCCGGCACCGCGTTCGTCGCGGCGACGGAATGGACCGGCGTGCTCGGTCCCATGCCGGTGGGGGTGAAGCTGCTCAATGCCTTCTTCGCCAGCGCGTCGCCGAGGACTGCGGGCTTTAACGCTGTTGATTATGGGCAGGCGCACCCGATCACGCTGATGGGCACCGACGTCCTCATGTTCCTCGGTGGAGGCTCGGCTGGCACAGCGGGCGGCATCAAGGTGACCACCGCGTGCGTGCTGCTGGCGGCGATGGCGGCCGAGTTCACCGGTCGCGAAAAAACGACGATCGGGCACCGGAGCCTGCCGCACTCGGTGACCAGACAGGCGCTCGCGCTGAGCTTCGCGGGCGTCATGGTGGTCACTCTTGGCGTGGCGGCCCTGCGTGTCTTCGACCCGCAGTTCACCGGTGACCAGGTGTCCTTCGAGGTCATTTCCGCATTTGCAACGTCGGGGCTTTCCACCGGCATCACGGCGGGGTTGTCGTCGGCGTCGCAAATCGTGCTCTGCTTCATCATGTATCTGGGCCGCGTAGGCCCGACCACCCTGGTGGCGGCGCTGTCGGCGAAGATGCTCGATAGGCGCTTTAGCTACCCCGAAGAAAGGCCGTTCATTGGCTAAGTTATTTTCCCGCGCGACGATTGACATTCCGCCCGTCGTAGTCATCGGGCTCGGCAGATTCGGCACCGCCTTGGCCAGCGAACTCATGGCGAACGGGGTGGAGGTGCTCGGCGTGGACTCCAGCGAGAAGATTGTCCGCGAGCGGGCGCCGTACCTCACCGAGGCCCTCGCCGCGGACACCACGGACCCGGAGGCGATGCGGCAACTGGGGATCGAGGATGTCGAGCGCGTTGTCGTCTCCATCGGCTCCCACTTGGAGGACTCCATCCTGACCACGTCCAACCTCGTCGAGCTGGGGGTGCAGGACATCTGGGCGAAGGCGGACTCGGAGGCGCACGCGCGCATCCTGCACCAGATCGGGGCCAACCACGTGATTCGCCCGGAGCGCGACACGGGCAGGCGCGTGGCCCACCTGTTGGGTGGGCACTTCCAGGACTTCGCGGAGATCTCCACCAACTACGGCGTGACAAAGATGGCGGCGCCCGCGTGCGTGACGGGGCGCCCGCTCGACTTGGCTCAAGTGTGGAGGAGCCAGCATGTCCAGCTCGTCTCGGTGAAGCGGGATGAGGGGTGGGCACCGCTCACCGACGGCACCCAGCTCACGCCGTCGGACCGCATCGTGGCGGCGGGCAGCCCGCGTGACCTGGAGCACTTCTCGCAGCGCTGATTTGGCTGACATTGTTGGGGGAGCGGTGTAGAGTGAGGAGTCGAAATTGTAGACGAATCAACAAAAGGGTTGCATCTATGAAGATCGGAATTTTCCTCGGCTCCATTCGCAAGGGTCGCGCCGGCGAGGCCGTCGCCCGCTGGGTCTCGGACGCAGCTGAGAAGCGCGACGGCTTCGAGTACGAGCGGCTCGACCTGTCCGAGTTCAACGTTCCGCTGCTCGACGCGGAAATGGTGCCGGGCGCCGCAAACAAGCAGTACGAGGACGAGGCCACCACCGCGTGGTCCAAGGCGGTCGACGCTTGCGACGCCTTCATCTTTGTCACCCCGGAGTACAACCACTCCGTACCGGGCGCGATGAAGAACGCCTTCGACGTGCTGGGTGCCGAGTGGGCCGGGAAGCCCGTCGCGTTCGTGTCCTACGGCGCTGATAACGGCCTTCGCGCGGTGGAGCACTGGCGCCAGATCGTTGCGAACTTCTCCATGTTCGGCGTCCGCAACCAGGTCGCGCTCTCCCTGTTCGAGGACTTCGCCGACGGCGCCTTCGCGCCCCGCGAGCAGAAGCACCAGTCCCTGGAGAACGTGCTCAACGACCTCGAGCAGGCGCTGTCCTAATCTAGCGCCCGTGGATCTCGTTCTGCGCCGCCGCGAGCCCGCGGGCGCAGACGAGGCGCGCAGCTTCCGCGGCTGTCTCGATCGCCTCGTCCCCGGAGAGCGGCCCGAGCACCCAGTCCGGCACGGGCGTCCCCTTCGGCGGGCGGCTAATGCCGACGCGGACGCGCACGTAGTCGCGGGTGCCCAGGTGCTCCGTGATGGACTTGAGCCCGTTGTGCCCATTCTCATTGCCGCCCAGCTTCACGCGCACTTTCCCCGCCGGGAGGTCCAGCTCGTCGTGGATCACGACGATCCGCTCCGGCGGCACGCCGAACGCTGAGACGGACTCGCCCGACAGGTTCATGAAGGTGGTGGGCTTGGCAAACGTTACGTCGTCAATGTGCTGCACGAGTGCGCGACACTTCGGCGCGGGGCGCAAATCTTTGGCACACTGGTCTACGGCCAGGAAACCGGCGTTGTGCTTCGTGGTCTCATATTCGGGGCCGGGGTTTCCCAGCCCCACCACGAGCCACTCGGTGTGGGGGCTGGCCGGTGGCTGGGATGTCAGTCGCTTCAGAAAATCGAACACGGGGACAAGCATAACCATGGACCTACCACGCATCGTCGCCGCACCGATGGCGGGCGGACCAACCACGCCGGCGCTGGTCAACGCGGTCAGCTTCGGCTTTCTCGCGCTCGGCACCTGCACCGTCGAGCAGGCTCGCACGTGGCTCGGCCAGTGCACACCGCCGTTTGGCGTGAACCTCTTCGTACCGCAGGTCGAGCCTTCGCTTATCGACGTCGAACTCATCGCCTCCGAACTCGGCACCGACGTCCCGAACGTGGATGTCACCGGGGGCTTTGAAGAAAAGTTCGAGCTCGTCCTGGAGGCCGCGCCACCCATTGTGAGCAGCACCTTCGGGCCGCTGGACCCGGAGCACGTGGAGCGGTTGCACTCCGTCGGTTCGGAGGCGTGGGTGACCGTGACCCGCATCGAGGATGCGTGGGAAGCGATGGGCGAGTCATGGAACGCCGACGGCGTCATCGTGCAGGGCCCAGAGGCGGGCGGGCACCGCAGCACCTGGTCGCCGCTGGAGGTTCCGGACACCCGCTACCTGGACACCATCGTCGAAGAGGTGGCGGAATTCGGCGCGCCGTTCATCGCCGCGGGCGGGGTGCGGGGGCCGGAGGATGTGGCACGGCTGCGGGATCTGGGCGCGTCGACCATTGCGTGCGGCACCGCCTTCCTTCTGTCCGATGAAGCCGGTACCAGCCAGCGTAACCGCGAGCTGCTGCGCACCGACCGGAGAACCGTGGTGAGCAAGGCGTTTTCCGGCCGGTGGGCGCGCGGCCTGGAAAACGAGATGACCAAGCGCTACCGCGACATGCCGCCGATCTACCCGTACCTGCGCCCGATGACGAAGGATCAGGATTACTGCCTGGTGGGCAAGGACCGCGGGGAGCTGATGGAGGCGCCGGCGAAGGAGATCGAGCGCTACCTGCTGGGCGAACGTTAGTCGCTCAGCGCCAGCTCGAACACGAGGCCGCTGCAGGTGATCCGCGCGGCGCGGGTGCCTTCCCACTCGGGCGCGAAGCCGACGTCCCTGAGCGCGTCGACGACCTCCTGGCCGACGGCGTCGTCTGCGTCGGTGTTCGGCGCATCCAGCGAGGCAAACCCGAAATAGAGCTTGCCGGTGTGGATGAGGCCGTCCACGTCCTGCGTGGTGCAGTAGGCGTAGCCGCGGCGGCCCTCGCGTGTGGCCCGATCCGCGCCCTCGTCCGCGGCTTCGGCCTTGGTCCAGCCCTCGTCGAAGGAGAAGGAGAGACCGCGGTCGGCGAGCGCGTCCCTGAAGGCCTCGAGTTTGGTGGCGTCCTCGGAGGGGGAGGGGATGCAGCGGGCATATTCGGCGCGGATGTCGTCGAGAAGCGAAAGGGCGTCGACGTTGTGCTCGTCCTCGTAATGCGCGGTGATTTCGGCGGCGCTCCAGCCGTGGCAGAGCATCATCGCGATGTCGCTCTCGTCCGACTCTGGTTCGTAGAGGTACTCGGAGGGCGGGAACGCACTGGCGAGCATGGCGTGCTGTCGCCGCAGGATGCGGGTGGTGTTCTCGATCGCGCCGAGGCCGTCGATCTCCACGCGGACCGTGTCGCCGTCGGCGAGGTAGCGCTTGGGGTCGCGCGCGTGGCCCACGCCCGCCGGAGTGCCAGTGGCGATCACGTCACCCGGGTTGAGCGGGTAGAGGTGGGAGATGAACTCGATGAGCTTGGCGGGGGAGAAGACGAGATCGTCGGTGGGGGCCTGCTGCATCACCTCGCCGTTGACGGTGGTGGTCAGGGTGGGGCCGGGCTGCCACTCGGTGTCCAGCCACGGTCCGAACCCGGCGGTCTTTTCTAATGATTTTCCCTGGTGCCACTGCTTGGTGCGCTTCTGGATGTGGCGCTGGGTGTAGTCATTGATCACCGCGAAGCCGGCGATGTGTGCGTGCGCATCCGTTTCCCGCACGCGCCGGGCGTACTTTCCTACCACCACAGCGAGCTCGCCTTCGAAGTCGAGCGTATCCGCGTTGAAGTCGGGGATCTCCGCGTCATCGTAAGGGCCGATGAGGGCCTCGGGGAACTTGATGAAGAGGGTGGGGACGTCGGGGCGCTCGTGCCCCATCTCCTCGATGTGCTTGGCGTAGTTGAGCCCGACGCAGATGATCTTGCTTGGGCTCGGAATCACGGGCGCTAGCTGGTCGTGGGAAAACGAGACACGTTCGCCCTCCTGCCAGGAATCCGACTGGAGGAGCGCGCCGACGTCCGGGAAACCTGGGTAGGTGACCGCGGTGGTGTCGGACTCGAGGCGGGCGGCGACGGTCAGGTCATGGCCGGGGACTCTCAGGGTGACTAAGCGCATGCCACAAACTTATACGGATTGGCGCCACAAATCTGCCGCATCGGCCGCGGCGATGGAGAGCTCGACCTGCTCCCGGGAAGAAAACGGCTTGAGCACGTAGTCCGCCGGGGCCATGCGGCCGGGCGGGCGACCAATGCCGAGCGCCAGCTTGTGGTAGGGCTTGCCGCCCAGGGATTTGGTGACTGACTTCAGCCCGTTGTGCCCGTGGTCCCCGCCACCGGTGCGGAGCTTGACCTGGCCGAGCTCGAGATCCAGCTCGTCGTAGGCGACGTAAAGGTTGGACGGGGGAACGCGGAAGTAGTCCGCGAGCGCCTTGATCGGCCCGCCCGAGACGTTCATGAAGGCCCGGGTGCGCGCCAGGATGACCTGGCGGTCGGGCAGGAGGCGGCCGGCGGCAAGCTCAGCGACCTCGGTGTTCGTGCGTTTGTGCACGGCGAGTTGGGCCGGCATCGGTGTGGCGCGGGAGCAGAGCTCGTCGATAAGCGCGATGCCCGCGTTGTGGCGCGTGCCGGCGTAGGTGGGGCCGGGATTTCCCAGCCCCACAACGAGGAGGGGCGAATCAGAAGTAGACACGGCCCCTCAGCATATCGTGTTTACTCCTCAGAGTCGCCAGACTCCGCCTCGTCCTCGGTGGATTCAGCGCCAGCCTCGGCGCCGCCCTCCTCGGCCTCAGCAGCGGCTTCCTCGAGCTCCTCGTCAACCTGCTCGTAGGTGACGTTGACCAGCAGGTCCTCCGGGTCGGACAGCAGAGTAGCGCCCGCCGGCAGGGTGACGTCGCCAGCGGTGATCTGGTCGCCGATCTCCTTGCCCTCGACGGACACCTCGAGCTCGTCCGGGATGCTCAGGGCGTCGATCTCGATCTCGATGACGTCGTTCTCCACCAGGACGACGGCGTCCGGGTGAGCCTCGCCGGTGGTGATGACCGGGACCTCGACGTTGACCTTCTCGCCGCGCTTGATGCCAAGCACGTCGATGTGGTCGATGTCCATGGAGATGACGTTCTGGTCGATGTGCTTGACCATGCAGAGCAGCTTCTCGCCGTCGAGGTCGAGCTCGAGAATAGCGTTCACGCCCTCGTTACGGATGATCGCGGAGATCTCGATGCGGTCCACGGAGAAGTGAACGTTGTCGATGCCGGACTCGTAGAGGACGCCCGGGATACGACCCTCGCGACGCAGGCGGCGGGCAGCGCCCTTGCCAAACTCTTCGCGCTTTTCAACCTTGATGACGGTCGGGGTAACAGCCATGATGTGACTCCTTTATAGTTTCGGGCCACAGGAAAAACCTGCGACCACTGAACGGAACAGGTGCTCGTCGAGTGATCGCAGGCTTGCTCATCACTGCTCACTCGAGCATGAGAAAAAGTCTGGATACATATCGCGCCGATAACGGCTATACAGCCCTCGCCGAGACGTGGAAAGTGTAACCCACCAGCGACATCAATCCAAACTCTTGGAGGAGCGGATGCCCAGGCGCGAGCAGACGAGGTACGCCACCGTTTCCGCCTCGAGCTCCTTTATTTCGGTGTGCAGGTACAGGCGCTCGCGCTGCTCGGGGGTCCAGTGCTGGGGCTGAGCAGCGTTGTCGTGCATCGGCCCGAGGTGGCCAGGCTGTACAGTTCTGCAAGGACGGCGTCGACGGTGCCGAGGTTGAACTCCAGGCCCGCGAGCGTACGGAGCGAGGTGAACGTCTATTCCAATATCTGGTGAAGGACGCGCAGGCAGGCGTCTGTCTCGTCTTCGTTCGTGACCGTGATGCGCACGCCCTCTGGAAACGCGCGCACAAGCACGCCGTGCGCGGCCATGCGCTCGGCGAAATCCTGTGGGGCACCCGGAATCCAGACGAAGTTGGTCTGCGACTCCGGCGTGCCGAAGCGGGACAGCGCCTCGACCAGCCTGGTCCGCTGAACACACGTCTCGTCCACACGAGCCTGCAGCTCCGCGCCCGCGCTCAGGCAGGCGACGGCCCCCGCCTGCGCGACGGAGCTGACAGAAAACGGCACCGCCACCTTGTTCAGGGCCTCGATGATGGCGGGGGCGCCGAAGGCGTAGCCCACGCGCACGCCGGCCAGGCCGTACGCCTTGGAGAACGTGCGCAGGCCCACCACGTTGGGGTACTTCGTGATTTCCTCGGTGGCCACCGGGGTGTCGGCGGCGCGGTTGTACTCAAAGTAGGCCTCGTCGAGCGCGACCTTCACGCGCGGCGGGACCGCGGCCATGAATGACTCCCACTCCGCGGTGGTGATCGTGGTGCCGCTCGGGTTGTTCGGGTTGCACACGAAAATGAGGCGGGTGGCATCGGTGATTGCCTCGGCCATCGCGGCGAGGTCGACGCGGTGCTGCGCGTCCAGCGGGATCGGGCGCGGCGTCGCCCCCGCGACCTGCGCGAAGATGGGGTAGGCCTCGAACGATCGCCAGGGAAAGATCACCTCGTCGCCGGGCTGCGCAGTGGCGGTGACCAGCTGCTGGCACAGCGCCGAGGAGCCGGTGCCCACAGCGACCTGGTCGACGTCGACGCCAAGGTGCGCGGCCAGGGCTTCGCGCAGCTCCACCGCGCCCATGTCGGGGTAGCGGTTCGTGCCGTCCAGCGCCTTCGTCATCGCCTCCACCACGGTGGGCAGCGGTCCTTCCGCGGACTCGTTGGAGGAGAGCTTGACGGTGCCGGGCGCGAGTTCGCGCGCGCCGGGGACGTATGCGGGAAGGGATGAGAGGTCGTGGCGGATCATGCCTGACTAGTTTAGGACCTCATCGTGCTTCCGGAGGGCACTTATCACGCTCAGTGCGACGACCCAGGCAATGAGCGCGAGCAGCCCCACGCGGTAATCCGGCAGGCACGCCATGAGCACGAGCACCAGCAGGTAGAACCCGGCGCAGAGCCAGTTGGCAACGGGGGAGAACGGCGCGCGGAAGGAAGACTGCCCGCCGCCCGCGCGGAAGCGGAGGTGGGCAAAGCTTATCGACGCCCACGTGATCAGCTCCGAACCCACGATGATGGCAAGCAACACCGCGAAGACCTTCCCCTCGAAGAAGTAGTTCAGGATGACGACGACGCCCATGAGCGTGGCGTCGAAAAGCAGTGCTCGAAGCGGAAGGCCCTTCTTGGTGGTGGCGGAGAACCAGGCGGGGGCCTGGCCGTTGCGGGAGAGGTCGCGGAGCATACGGCTGCCGGAGTACGTCATGGTGTTGCACACCGAGGCCACCGCCACCAGGATCACCAGGTTGAGCAGGTGCGCTGCGCCGTCGACGCCAACCGCCGTGAGCACGCGGATGAACGGGCTGGCGGAGGAGCCCTGCTCGTCCCACGGGGCGAGGAGCAAGATGACGCTCATGCCGCCCAGGTAGAACAGGAGGATGCGCCAGATGACCGAGTTGACGGCGCGCGGAATGGACTTCGACGGGTCCTGCGCCTCGCCCGCGGCCGTGCCGATGGACATGATGCCGCCGAATGTAAACGTCACCGCGACCAGGGAGAACAGGACGCCGGTGGCGCCGTTGGGGAAGAACCCGCCGTGGATGAACAGGTTGTCGGTGCCCACCGCGGGCTCTGGTCCCAGTCCCAAGACGAGCACGATGCCCAGCACAATCATGAGGGTGAGCGCGATGACCTTGATCAGGCTGAGCCAGTACTCGGCCTCCGCGAATACGCTCACGCGCGCCGCGTTGATGGTCACCACGACCAGGAGCGTGACCAGGGCGGTGAGCCAGTGGGGGATGGATGGGAACCAGAAGTCGAGGAACGTGCCCATGGCGGTCAGCTCGATCATGCCCACCACGATGGTGGTGAACCACCAGTTCCAGCCCGCGATGAAGCCGGCGCGCGGGCCGATGAACTCGCGGGCGTAGGCGGCGAACGAGCCGGAGACCGGGTGGGCGACCGCCATCTCGCCCAGCATGCGCATGAGCAGGTAGACGATCGCGCCGACGATGAGGAACGCGAGCAGGACCGCGGGGCCGGCGTAGTTGATGGACTCGGCGGAGCCGAGGAACAGGCCGGTGCCGATCGATGAGCCAAAGGCGATCATCTGCATGTGGCGCTGCTTCACGCCGCGCTGCAGGCCACCATCGCTTTCTGGCGGTGTTGCTACGTCGGACACGGGACTCCTCACAATTCATTGCGGCCCCCGTACCGGCGTGCGGTCACGGGGGCTTATGGGAAAGTACGGCGGTGGGCTACTACGCCTGGCCCTCGAAGAGGGTGGTCACCGAGCCGTTTTCGAAGATCTCGCGGATCGTCTTGGCCAGCAGCGGGGCGATGGACAGCACCGTCAGGTTCTTCCAGCCCTCGGTGGACTGCGGCAGGGTATCGGTGGTGATGACCTCCTCGGCGCCGCACTGGCTCAAGCGCTCGCGCGCCGGGTCGGAGAACACGCCGTGGGTGCAGGCGATGACGACGGACTTCGCGCCCGCCTCCTTCAGCACGCCGACGGCGCCGGCGATGGTGCCGCCGGTGTCAATCATGTCGTCCATGAGGATGCAATCCTTGCCCTTGACGTCGCCGACGACGCGGTTGGACACGACCTTGTTCGCGGCGTCGATGTCGCGGGTCTTGTGCACGAACGCCATCGGGGCGTCGCCCATCGCGTTCGCCCACTTCTCCGCAGTCTTCACACGGCCGGCGTCGGGGGAGACCACGACCAGGTTGTCCATCGGGTACTTGGATTTGATGTAGTCCACCAGGATGGGCTGGGCGTGCATGTGGTCGACCGGGCCGTCGAAGAAGCCCTGGATCTGGTCGGTGTGCAGGTCCACGGAGACAATGCGGTCGGCGCCGGCGGTGGTGAGCAGGTCCGCGATGAGGCGGGCGGAGATCGGCTCGCGGCCGCGGTGCTTCTTGTCCTGGCGGGCGTAGGGGTAGAACGGCAGGATCGCGGTGATGCGCTTCGCGGAGCCGCGCTTGAGCGCGTCGATCATAATGAGCTGTTCCATCAGCCACTTGTTCAGCGGCTGCGCGTGCGACTGCATGACAAAGCAGTCGGCGCCGCGGACGGACTCCTCGAAACGGATGAAGATCTCCCCGTTTGCAAAGTCGCGGGCGGTGGTGGGAACGAGGTCAATACCGAGCTCGTTGGCCACCTGGTTCGCCAGCGCCGGGTGGGCGCGGCCCGAAAAGACCTTGAGGTCCTTGTGGCTTTCGGTTGAGTATCCAGTCATTGCGATCCTTTAGCTCTCGCGTGCGTTCTTGGCAGCCTTCGCAGCATCGGTGTCCGGGCGGCGCTTTTCCACCCATCCCTCGATGTTGCGCTGGCGGCCTTCCTTGATGGCGAGTGCGCCTGCAGGCACATCTTCCGTTACCACTGTACCCGCGCCGGTGTAGGCGCCATCACCGATGTTCACCGGGGCGACAAACATGGTGTCGGACCCGGTGCGGCAGTAGTCGCCAATCGTGGTGTGGTGCTTGTTCACGCCGTCGTAGTTGGCAAAGACGGAGGAGGCGCCGATGTTGGACTCGCGGCCCACGGTGGCGTCGCCGATGTAGGTGAGGTGCGGGACCTTGGAGCCCTCGCCGATCTTCGCGTTCTTGGACTCGACGAATCCGCCGAGCTTGCCGCGCGCGCCCAGCTCGGTGCCGGGGCGGATGTAGGTGAACGGGCCGACGGTTGCGTCCTCACCGATCACGCCCAGCTCGCCCTGGGTGCGCACGACCTTGGCGCCGGCGTGCACCTCCATGTCGGTCAGCGTGGTGTCCGGGCCGATCTCGGCGCGGTCGCCGATCGAGGTGGCACCCCACAGCTGCGTGTTGGGATAAATGATCACGTCCTGGCCGATCTCCACGTCTACGCCGATCCAGGTGGTCGCCGGGTCGACCACGGTGGCGCCCCCGCGCATCGCCTTCTCCACCTGGCGGCGGTTCAGCTCCTTGCCGGCGGCAGCCAGCTGCACGCGGTCGTTCACGCCGGCCAGCTCGCGGGCGTCGGGCGCCACAAAGGCCGCGACGGTCTTGCCGTCGCCGCGGGCGATACCGAGCACGTCGGTGATGTACAGCTCGCCCTGTGCGTTGTCCGAGTTGATGCGGGTCAGCGCGTCGCGCAGCACGGCGCCGTCGAACGCAAAGACGCCGGAGTTGACCTCCTTGACGGCCTTCTGCTCGTCGTTGGCGTCCTTCTCCTCGACGATCTCGCGCACGTCGCCGGACTCGTCGCGGATGATGCGGCCATAGCCGGTGGGGTTCTGGAATTCCAGGGAGAGCACCGTCACGGCGGCCTGCGCCCGCTCGTGCTCGCTGATGAGCGCCTCGATGGTCTCCGGCTGCAGGAGCGGGACGTCGCCGTTGGTGACCACGACGGTGCCGTCGAAGTCCGGGATGGCGGTCAGGCCGCACTGGACCGCGTGGCCGGTGCCGTTCTGCTCCTCCTGCACCGCCTGGAGGATGGTGGTGTCCATCTCCTGGGCAATCTCGTCCACCGCCGGAGACACTTGGTCGCGCTGGTGGCCGACGACGGCGACGACGTGCTCCGGGTGCACGGAGGCTGCGGCATGCAGCGAGTGGGAGAGCAGGCTGCGCCCACCGATCTCGTGCAGCGTCTTCTGCTTCGTCGACTTCATGCGGGTACCGGCGCCTGCGGCGAGCACAACGACGGCGCACTGGGAGTGGTTTGGCACTCTTGGCTCCTTATGTATGGCTTTGAGTTGAGTAACTATCGTCCTGTTTACGTTAACGCATAACGCCTACGCGTTGCGGGCAGAGACATCCTTCAGGTTCGCGGCGGAGAACACACCAACGAAGCCGACGAGGGCCAGGAACACCAGCGTGGTCTGCGGTCCGAGCACCGAGATCGCCGAGGAGATCGCGCCGACCACCAGCAACACCACGCCCATCACGGTGTTCGCGGCCCCCGTGATCATCGTGCGGCGGTCGCCGTCCGCCATGTCCACCAGGTACGTCTTGCGGCTCACGCGCACGGCGGTGTGCGCCAGGTTGACCACGAAGAAGCCCAGCGGCATGATCCACGCGTTGGCGGCCGCGGGCAGCAGGTTTGCGCTCGCGACGAGCAGGAGCAGGCTTATCGACGCCACCGCCGCCGCCCAAGCCATCGTCGTCTTCGACGACTTATCGGACCAGATGCCGGAGATGCGCCCACCAATGAGCGCCGCGCCGCCGGAGGCAATGATGAACGAGCCCAGGTTGGAGAGGTTCGCGCCCTCCGATTGCGCCAGCACCACGATAAAGGGGGTGGACAGGGCGGTGACCAACATCAGCGAGCGCACGACGAGGAACTTCTGCAGCTGGCGGTCGCCCTTGACCAGGTCGTAGGTGGCCTTCGCCCAGTTGGTGTTGGACGCAGGAGTCGGCTCCTCGGCGGGCTCCTTGATCGTGCCAAAGACCAGCGAGGCGAACGCCCACGTGGACGCGCCGCCAGCCAGCAGCGCCACGATCACCCACCGGGGCAAGTCGTTGGGGAGAAAAGAGAGGAGAAGGCCGACGGCGAGGGTGAAGCCGCCGGACAGCGCGGCGGCGCGGCCCGTGATCCGGCCGCGGCGCCCCTTCTCAATGGTGCGCCCCTGCACGTCCTTGCCCGCGATGGAGCACAGCGCGCGGAACACCGCTTGCGCTGCGAGGAGGACGACGACTGCGGCGCCGAGGGCGGTGCCGTCGATAAGCATTGCACTGAGCGCGATCAAGCCTGCGGAGATCGCCTGGCCCCACGAGCCGATGAGCCAGGCGCGTTTGCGCTGCGCCTGCGAGGTGACCCACGGGCTGAGCGCGGCCTGGGGGAGCATCGAGCCGGACTCGCGGATCGGGACGAGGAAGGAGGTGAAGACGTGCGGCACGCCCGCCGCCGTGAAGAGCCAGGGCAGGACCGTTTTGGGCGCGACGATCTGGTCGCCGATGCCTTGCAGGCCGTTCGACCAGATGAACCTGCGCGCGTTGTACTCCTGATGTGGTTTCGGGCTGTTGCTCATGTGGGGAATAGTAGAGTTGAGGGGTGGCGTGCGCAGAATGAGGCGCACCAAACTTTTCGGCTGAGCAGGAGGCTTTGACCGTGGCACGCGGTATCAATCGGCGGACCTTTTTCCGGGGCATCGTCCTCTCGAGTGCGGCGGTACTCGCCGCTTGCGCGAGCGGGCAACCCACCCCGCGCGGGGCGAAAGAGGAGGCACGGCCCCTGCCTATCCCTCCGTTGGACCAGGGCCGGTTGGTCGGGGGAGCGCGCGAGTTCGAGCTGACCGCGCAGGAGGGGCACGCTGAGATCCTGCCCGGGGTGCGCACCAAGACCTGGGGCTTCAACGGCGATTTCCTCGGCCCGACCCTGTACATGCGCAACGGCGAGACCGTGCGGATGACGGTGCGCAACCAGGTGAGCGAACCCACCGTCGTGCACTGGCACGGCATGCACCTTCCCGCTGATGCGGACGGCGGCCCCGCGCTCGCCTTCGCGCCGGGGGAGCAGTGGCAGCCGGAGTGGACCGTGCGACAGGACGCCGCCACCCTCTGGTACCACCCGCACCCGCACGGGGTGTCCGCGCTGCACGCGTACCGCGGCCTCGCCGGAGGCATCGTGATTGCCGACGACGACGCGGACGCCCTCGGCCTTCCCAGTACCTACGGCGTGGACGACATCCCGGTGGTGATCACGGATGCCAAGTTCACCGACGACGGCCAGCTGGACGAGACGATCGACCCGACCTACGGCCTGCTCGGGGACACCCCGCTGATCAACGGCATTACGAAGCCGAAGCTGGAGGCCCGAGCGTCGCGGCTGCGGCTGCGCCTGCTCAACGGGACCACCATGCGGTTCCACAACCTCAGCTTTGGCACGCCGGTCCACGTCATCGCTACGGACCAGGGCTTGCTGGAGCGCCCCGTCGAGGTGGATTCGATCCTGCTCAGCCCGGGCGAGCGCGCCGAGGTCATCCTGGACCTTGAGGCGGGCAAGACCGCGAAGCTGCGCAGCATCGGGGTACCGGACGGCGGCGGACTCCCGGACGAGGAGGTGGCCAACGGCTTCGGGCTGGGCGACACGTTCGACCTGCTGGAAATCACGGGGCCTGCGTCCGGGAGCAGTGGGGACCTGCCGTCCTCGCTCGCTGCGGCGCCGGAGGTGAGCTCCGACGATGTCCAGGCAGCGGTGGAGCGAGAGTTCCGCCTCAACGGGTTCCAGATCAACGAGCAGTCCATGGACATGGACCGGATCGACTTTGTCATTGATAAGGAGGGGCCGGAGGTGTGGACCGTGACCAACGAGAACGCGGATTGGCCCCACAACTTCCACATCCACAACGCGCGCTTCCGCGTGCTCGGCGTGGAAGGCGGCGAGTTAGCGTTCACGGACGGCTGGCACGACACCGTCTACATCCCGCCGCTGGCCACGGTCCGCCTCTACGTGGACATCCCGTTCCTCCCCAACCCCGAGTACGCCTTCATGTACCACTGCCACATGCTGTTCCACGAGGACGAGGGGATGATGGGCCAGTTTAAGATTTTGGACCGTCCGCAGTAACCTCCGCGTCCTTCGGGATGTCGCTGGTCTCGATGCCTTGTGGGAATGCGTGGGACAGTGCTGAGGCGAAGTGCTTCCCGCGCGCGTCGTTGCCCGTGGCGTTGTAGTGCACCTCGTCTCCGGCCAGGAACCAATCCAGGTGGCCGCGGGCCTCGGACGCCCAGTCGTAGACCACGACGTCGCGACGCTCTGCCGCGACCTTGCGGAGTGCGTCGTTGAACTCCTGCATGTTCTCGTTGGAGTAGAAGCCGTTGCTCGGGTTGCCGGTGGCGGCGGTCGGCCACATGACGCGGTAGCCGTCGAGAAGCTCGAGCATCGTGCGAATGTTGGTCTCGATCTCGCCGGTGGTGTCGTAGCCGTAGGAGCGGGCGGCGTCCGCGTTGGCCGCGTCATTGACGCCGGTGGCGATCACCCAGCAGGTGTCCTCACCGGGCACGCCCATGTTTTGGAGCTGCTGGACGGACTCGATGGCAGACGGATAGTTTTCGCCGTTGCCGCTAAACCCTTGGTTGGTGGCGCGAGCGCCGAAGACGCTCGTCTCGACGCTGTCCGCCCCGGCGTCCAGGTAGCGGTCGATCGCGGTTTCCGCGCCCTCGGGGAGCTGGCCGGGGTCGAACATGCCGATTGAGGTGGAATCGCCCACGTGGATGACCTGGCCGCAGGCGGTGGTGACGTCTGCGGCCTGGTCGCTCCACGACGCCGCCTGCTCAGTGGTAGTCATAGATTCGGTCGTTTCCTCGGCCTCCTGTTCCCTGTGACCGCTGCTCTTCGCGGAGTTGGGCAGCGCCATCGCCGGCTTCGCGGGGCTGCCGGTGTCCGTGGCGAACAGGGCGGGGATGCCGATGGCGATCACGCTGATCAACGTCACCGTGGACCCCAGCGATACTGGGCGCAGCGCCTGCAGCGGCTTCGTCTTGTACGCCTTGAGTGGGCCGAACACACCGTGGCGGCGGATCGGGTTTTCAAACAGGGTCCAGCTGAGCGCTGCGAGCGCCACAGACAAACCGACGGTGAGCACGGAGGCCCAGAACAGGTGCTCCTGCAGCCACGTATCCGGCATGAAGTAGATGACCGGCATGTGCCACAGGTAGATGCCGTAGGAGCGTTCGCCGATCCAGCGCAGCGGCTCCCAGCCGAGGATCGCGGGCCAGGGGCCGCGCGTGCCCAAAACGGCGTAGATGGCCAGGACAGTCGCCGCGTTGAGCAGGAGGATGCCACCCTTGTACAGGAACATGTTCTCCTGGGCGACCACCATGCTCAGCGCGATGATGCCGGCAAAGCCGACTGCGCCGACGAGCGTGCCGGCCACCGGTGAAGCAGCCACCTGCTTCCCGGCGTTGCGGCGCGCAGCGACGATGATGGCGAGCGCCGCGCCCAACAGCAGGCCGCCGGCGCGGGTGTCGGTGCCCTCGTAAATGCGGGTCGGGTCCACGTCGGGTGTGGCCAGTGCCCACATCCACCCGAAGGAGGCGGCGGCGAGGAGGACGGTGGCGGTGGCGACGAACCAGGGGCGGCGCAGCACCTTGAGCAGGACCCAGAGCAGGAGCGGCCACAGGAGGTAGAACTGCTCCTCGATGGCAAGCGACCACATGTGGTCGAGCGGGCCGGGCCCGTTGAACTGGTCAAAATAGGACGTCCCGGTGGCGATGTTGTGCCAGTTGTTCACGTAGAACACCGAGCTGATGGCCTCGAAGGCGCGGTCGCGCAGGTGCTCGGCGTCGAAGGCGACCGAGAGGAGCAGGACCGTCAGGACGGTGGCCAACATCGCCGGCGCGAGACGACGGAACCGGCGTAGCCAGAAGGTGCCCAGGTGCAGCGAGTTGTCGCGCAGGTGGCCGTTCATCAGGTTGAGCGTGATGAGGTAGCCGGAGAGCGTGAAAAAGACGCCGACGCCGAGTAGCCCACCGCCAAAGCCCGGGAGGTTCAGGTGGTACGCAATGACCAACAGCACCGCGATCGAGCGGAGCCCGTCGAGCGCAGGGACATACCGGGTTGAGCCGTGAATTGGGCGCGGCATAGGGGAGGCCTTCCGACTAGCTGTTAAAACCATGGCAGTGTAGTCGGAAAAGGATTAAATTTACTATTTGAGCCACGCGAACCCGCTGCATAAAAAGCTTCCCCACCAGGACTCGAACCTAGAATGACGGTACCAAAAACCGTAGTGTTGCCGATTACACCATGGGGAATGACAAGAAGATAGTCTAGCGTATTGCGCGCGATTCCATAAAATGTCTCCAGCGGTGAGGCCTCGACGGGTGCGGGCCGCGCGGACGTAAAGTAGTACGCATGGCTCGTCAGCGAATGACCGGCAAACAGCGCCGGGACCAACTCATTGCCGTGGGCTGCGCCGCCTTCGCGGAGCGCGGCCTCGACGGCATCTCGGTGGAGGAGCTCGCCAGCCGGGCTGAAGTGTCCAAGCCGGTCATCTACGAGCACTTCGGCGGCAAGGAGGGGCTCTACCGCGCCGTCATCGACGTGGAGATGCAGAAGCTGGAAACGCGGATCTCCGCGGTGATCCAGGATGGGCGGTGGCGCGAGCGCATCGAGAAGGGGGTGGTCGCGGTGCTGGAGTACGTCGAGGAGGAAACCGACGGGTTCATCATTATCGTCCGCGGCCAAGCGCCGGGGGAGGAGCCCACTTACACCACACTGCTCAGCCGCGTCACCTCGCAGGTCTCCGCGCTGTTGGCGCAGGCGTTCCGCCAGCGTGGATTAGATGACTCGGTTGCGGCGTTGTACGGTCAGGCGCTGGTCGGCACGGTTTCCAACACCGCGCTGTGGTGGCTGGACGAGCGCCAGCCGGACAAGTACACCACCGCCGCCCATATCGCCAACATGTGCTGGAACGGGCTCCGCGGCCTGGAGGCGCAGCCCCACATCGTGCCGTGTGAACTTTCGGCTGCGGGTGGGGGCGGAGAAGGTGGCGTCGAGAAGCACTACAAGCCCACGGATGGGGAGAAGGACGAATGACACAGGACACCGTGCCCGCGCTTGGCGGGCTGCTCACCATGGCCATGACCGACCCCAAGCTCAAGGGGCTGGTGGCCAACGTGGGGATGGATTCGCTGCACGTGACGGGGCTGGACCAGGCGCGCGCCTGGGCAGCCGGGGCGATCGCGCGCGAGGTGCCGCTGCTGCTCATTACCGCCACGGGGCACGAGGCGGAGGACCTCGCTGCGGAGCTCAAGGCGCTGCTCGGCGAGGCGAAGGTGGGGCATTTCCCCGCCTACGAGACGCTGCCGCACGAGCGGCTCTCGCCTGCGCCGGACGTTGTGGGGCGGCGCTCGAAGGTGCTGTGGGAGATGCCGCGGGTGATCGTGGCCGCCGCGCGCGCCGCGTGCCAGCCCGTGCTCCCCGCGACGGAGCCGATCCGGATCGAAGCCGACCGCGAGTACGACTTTTCCCAGCTCACCGAGCGGATTTCCTTGTTCGGCTACGAGCACGTGGACATGGTGGCCAAGCGCGGCGAGTTTGCCACCCGCGGCGGCCTCATCGACATTTTCCCCACCACCGCCGAGCAGGCCGTCCGCATCGAATTCTGGGGCGATGAGGTCACCGACCTGCGCAGCTTCTCCGTCGCGGACCAGCGCGCCATCGACGAGGTCGCGGCCGTCGAGGTGTTCCCCGCCAGGCAGTTGCTTATCGACGCCACCGTGTCCGCCAAAGCCGACGAGCTTGCCAGGAAGTTCCCGTCCAACCCGACCCTGGTGCAGCTGCTCACCCGCGTGTCCGAGGGCATCCACGCCGACGGCATGGAGGCGCTCATCCCCGCGCTCACCGAGCAGAAGTACGCGGCGCTGCCGGAGCTGATGCCGTCCGGCGCGATCGTGATGGTGACCTCCCCGGAAAAGGTGCGCACCCGCATCGCCGACCTGGAGGCCACTGACCACGAATTCCTCGAGGCCGGCTGGGAGGCCGCCGCCATGGGCGCTGAGGGACCCGTCGCCGTGGAGGGCCTCGACTTGTCCGCATCCTCCTTCCGTTCCTACGAGTCGCTGGAGGTTTCCGCGCGCAACGCGGGGGCGGCGTGGTGGACCTTCGCACCGCCCGGCATGTTCGCCGCGGACGACACGGAGACGCTCCCGCTCGAGTTCGACCCCGCGCCCGCGCCGAAGGGCGACCCGAAGGAGATTGAGAAGCTCTACGCCACCCTGAAGCTGCACGTGCAGCAGAACCACGGCAAGGTCGCCTTTGTCGCCCCGGCGAAGGGCTCAGTGGAGCGCACCGCGGAGCGCCTGCGCGAGCACGGCGTCTCCGCGCGCATCGCCACGCCGGGGCTCGAGCCCGTCGACGGCGCCGTGACCCTCTACCAGGCGCTCAGCCACGCGGGCATGGTGTTCCCGGGTCCGAACCTGGTCGTGGTGACCGAGACGGACGTGACCGGCAACAGGGTCGGCGACATCGCCGGCGCCAAGCGCCGCGCCCCGCGCCGCCGCAACCGCGTCGACCCGCTCGCGCTCACGCCGGGCGACTTTGTCGTCCACGACACGCACGGCATTGGCAAGTTTGTGAAGATGGCCGAGCGCACCATCAAGACGGGCGACGAGGACTCGCGGCGCGAGTACATCGTGCTGGAGTACCAGCCCGCCAAGCGCGGCCAGCCCGGCGACCAGCTGTGGGTCCCCATGGAATCGCTGGACCTGCTGAGCAAGTACACCGGCGGCGAGGCCCCGCGCGTGAGCAAGATGGGTGGCTCGGACTGGAAGAACACGAAGCGCAAGGCCCGCGCGGCCGTGCGCGAGATCGCCGGCGAGCTCATCGAGCTCTACGCCAAGCGCCAGGCCGCGCCGGGCCACGCCTTCGCCCCGGATACGCCCTGGCAGCAGGAGATGGAAGACGCGTTCCCGTTCGTGGAGACGGAGGACCAGATGGCGGCCATCGACGCGGTCAAGGACGACATGGAGAAGCCGACGCCGATGGACCGCGTCATCGTCGGCGACGTCGGGTTTGGCAAGACCGAGGTAGCCGTCCGCGCCGCGTTCAAGGCCGTGCAGGACGGCAAGCAGGTCGCGGTACTCGTGCCGACGACGCTGCTGGCCCAGCAGCACTACAACACCTTCGCCGGACGCATGGACGGCTTCGGGGTGACGGTCCGCGAGCTGTCCCGCTTCACCTCGGCCAAGGAGGCGAAGGAGATCACGGGCGGGCTTGCCGACGGCTCCGTGGACGTAGTCATTGGCACCCACCGCCTGCTCACCACCGGCGTGCAGTGGAAGAACCTCGGCCTGATCATCGTGGACGAGGAGCAGCGCTTCGGCGTGGAACACAAGGAGCACATCAAGGCCCTCAAATCCCACGTGGACGTGCTCACCATGACGGCGACGCCGATCCCGCGCACCCTGGAGATGAGCCTGACCGGCATCCGCGAGATGACCAGCATCACCACGCCGCCGGAGGACCGCCACCCGGTGCTCACTTACGTGGGCCCACAGGAGGACAAGCAGGTTGCCGCGGCGATCCGACGCGAGCTGCTGCGCGACGGCCAGGTCTTCTACATCCACAACAAGGTCTCCGACATTGAGAAGACCGCCCGCACCCTGCGCCAGCTCGTGCCGGAGGCCCGCGTGGTGGTGGCCCACGGGCAGATGAGCGAGCAGGTGCTCGAGCAGACCGTGCAGGGCTTCTGGGACCGCGAGTACGACGTACTGGTGTGCACCACCATCGTGGAGACCGGCCTGGACATCGCCAACGCAAACACGCTCATTGTGGAGAATGCCCAGAACATGGGCCTGTCGCAGCTGCACCAGCTGCGCGGGCGCGTGGGGCGCTCCCGCGAGCGCGGCTACGCCTACTTCCTCTACCCGAAGGAAAAGACGCTTACAGAGACCTCCTACGACCGCCTGGCCACGATCGCCCAGCACAACGACCTGGGCGCGGGCATCGCGGTGGCGCAGAAGGACTTGGAGATGCGCGGCGCCGGCAACGTGCTGGGCGCCGAGCAGTCCGGCCACATCGCCGGTGTCGGCTTTGACATGTACGTCCGGCTCGTCGGCGAGGCGGTCGAAACGTTTAAGACCATGATGGACGGCGGCACCGTCGACGGCACCGACCAGGGCCCCAAGGAGATCCGGGTCGATTTGCCTGTCGACGCCCACATCCCGGAAACCTACGTCAACGCAGAACGCCTACGCCTGGAGATCTACCGCAAGCTCGCCGAGGCACGCGAAGAACAGGACCTCGCGCGCGTCACCGAGGAAATGGTGGACCGCTTCGGGCCGATGCCGGTCGAGGTGTCGCGCCTGATGGCCGTGGCGCGGCTGCGCCACCAGGCGCGCAAGGCCGGGGTCTCCGACATCCTGGTGCAGGGCACGCGCATCAAGTTCCACCCCGTGGAGCTGCCGGACTCCAAGCAGGTGCGGCTCAAGCGCCTGTACTCGGGGGCGAACTACCGCGCCGCCGCGAAGACGCTCCAGGTGCCGATGCCGCGCGAGTCGAAGGCCATCAACAGCCCGAACCTGCGCGACGTGGAACTCGTCCAGTGGGTGGCGGACTTCCTGTCCAGCATGTTCGATGTTGAGGAGATTGACGTCAACGGCCCCAAGCCTGCCGGAGGGGAGGGCAAGAAGGGCAAGAAGAAGGTCATCTCGGTCAGCGAGTAAGCAGCCGATTCGGGGAGATGGGCACCAAGAAAATGCTCCGCATTGGGGCCGGTGGTGACCGGGGAAAAGAACCGCCCGTTCGCTTCGTGGCAGGAGTAGTGCCATGCGCGTCTCGACTGTGCCAGGACGTTGAGCCGTGACGACTGCCTTTCGTGACGCAGGAGTTCGCACCGAACGGGCGCAGGCGGGGTGGAACCAGGTTGCGGTGGATGCGCCCCTCGACGATGCCCTGAATACGAAGGCTGCAAGCGTTGGCGCCAGCCCGCCTCTTGCATGACGGCAGTCAGTTCAGCAGCAGGTGCCCGCGAATAGCGGATTGCGACTAACCACGAGCGCCTCCAATATGAAATGTGAGACCGAATGCTGCGCCGATGGGTACAGGGAAAGTGGACGCAGGGCTACTGAGCATTTAATTAGACCGAAAGATCAAGTGGAAGGTCAGCGATGTCACGCAGGCGGTCACCGTCTACCAAGGTATGCATTAATTCCTTGGCGTCGTCGCTTCCCTTCTCTTCAATCGCGATCATAAGCTCATTCAACGCAACGTGGTACACCATGTCGACGTCGCCAGTGCCCAGAGCAAGACTAGCTATCCTGCTCATCGTTGGTTCATTTGTGACAGCGATAATATGCGGAGACCGACCTTTTCGGTTTCTAATCAGATTGAGCGCTTCCGCACGCGTATTCTGAGATCGGTCGCTCCTCATTGTCCATTTGCAGGAGATGACAGCGTGCACATGCGCGGTGGGAGCCGCGCGGTTTGCAGCGCGTACAGGGGAGAGGGTACCAGTGTGTTCATCGACGATGACACGGTCTTGATTTAGCACGTCGTCTGAGATTGCATTTCGGAGAACCAAAATGTCCGGTGATATGACATAGTTGTTGCCCAGGGACGCGCCTAAGTCGGGGTTAAGGCGGATTGCTTCTGCCAAACTCGCAAGGTGCGTATATGGCTCATACACTGCGAGATGGTCTCTACGGCGTGAGCTGCCCACATTGAGGATGGACCAATCGCCCGGGCGCACAGATTGCATATAGGGGAACGTTGCTTCCAGGAATTCAGCAATGATGTGTTCGAAGCCCGCTCCAGCGCTCTGTCCAGGCTTTTTCTTGGCAGTGTGTGCATGGAGCTGTTCCGCGACGTGGAGAGAAAGCGCCCGGGACGATGACTGACTCTTGTCAGCGTTTGATGCGATCTTGCCAAGTGGTGTCTCCGCGATGGAAAGGGTGCCTGATTCAACAAGTTGCTGATGTAAGGCGCGGCGCGATGATGTAATTAAAGCTGGACGCGGTTTCATGATGATAGCTCCTCGAGTAACGGTGCGTTAGGGATGATCGCTGTGGCCGGGGAGAGGCCCTGCAGAGGCTCCTTTCGTAGTGCAGATGCAATTCGAACACCGATCGCGTGGGCCACAGGTGGTGGGAACGCGTTCCCCACCTGTTTCCACGCCGCAGTCTTGCCCCCCTCCCATTTCCACTCTGGAGGAAAACCCTGGATTACGGCGCCCATCTTCACGGTGAGGCGAGGTAAATTTTCAGAGAGATCGGTTGGAAAATCCGGGTGAGGAGGCTCTTCTGCGATACTTGTGCCACGGACGCCTAATTTCTTCCAAGCTTCTCGGGCTCGGGTTGGACCGACATCTGGTCCGCCGTGTTTCTTAGATCCGCCGACGAGAGTCGGCCCAATGGCGTTTGCCTGTTGCGCCCAGCGTTTTGCGCCTGGCCAGCCGTTTGCACCCATAAGCGGTTCGAGAGCCTGCCCTACCGTGAGGCGGTTCTCGTATGGCGTTGGCCAGGCGAAATACTCGGCATACTCCTCTTTCAGTGCAACCAAAATGAATCGCGGCCGAAGTTGGGGTACTCGATAGTCTGCAGCAGTAACGAGTTCCCAGTACGACTGGTAGCCAAGCTCTGCGAGTTGGTTGACGAGTTTATCTCTGTAGGCCGCAAAACGAGGCTGCGCCAGTCCCTTAACGTTCTCCAGCAATACTGCCTTCGGGTTTGAGCTAGCGATGAGTTCGATCGCGCGAGGGAATAGATCGCGTTCATCGTCTTGACCTAATTGCTTTCCCGCGATGGAGAACGGCGGGCAGGGGACACCACCTGCAAAGAGGTCGAGGTTGTCTGTGTAAGGGGAAATATCAAACTCTAAAACATCGTGGTGAATTACATTCCACTCCGGACGGTTCGAGCGAAGTGTTGCCACTGCGTGATCATCAATTTCCACTACAGCTCGGTGGTGAAAGCCTGCCTGCTCAAGACCGAGCGCTTGACCGCCAGCTCCAGCACAAATTTCTACCGAGGTGAGTTGTTTTTCCATCGTGAGACCTACTTTATATAGTGCTTACCGTTTGGGGTAATGAGTCTACTTTTGGAGCCAACACCAAGAGGATGGAATCGAAAATATGTTCTTAATCTCAGGAGGGGTAGGCAATTCTTAGTGCGTCGGGGGTGCAGGGTACGATGACTGCCTGTTGCCCCTATAGCCCAATCGGCAGAGGCAGTCGACTTAAAATCGATTCAGTGTGGGTTCGAGTCCCACTGGGGGCACCGATTAGCTCACCGCGTCAACGGCGTCCTGCAGCAGCCGCGTGACCTGCTCCGGGTCCTCGCCGGAACCGGTGATTTGGACAACGGTGTTGCCAAAGCGGCCGTAGACCGTCTCTCCGGTGTAGGACATTGCGCCCTCGACGGTGGTTACGCCGGAGAAGGAATCGTCCGCGCCCTCAAATTTCAGGTCCGACTTCTCGTACGTGTTGTGGGAAGAGACGGCCTGCTCTCCGGTGCCGGACGTGATCGTGATGTCCGTGCAGTCGCCGCTGTAGACGTCGCTGCGCTTCAGCAGATCCTTCGCGTCGTCCTCGTTGCCAAATTCCGCGACGACCAGGTCCACCGACGGACCGCTTTCGGGCATCTCTGCCGGCTTGGACAGCAGGGTGGATTTCGAGTGCTTGGTCATGAGGTTGTCCAGGACCTTGGTCTCGTCTGAGAAGTCGCACTGCGGCGGATCCACGGTGACATCGCCGGGCGTCTCCATCGACTGGTCGTCGCCGCCCATCTGCTCGTAGAGCGCATTCAGGTCTGTTTCCTCCGCGGTGGGGTACTTCTCCTTGAACGCGGCGATGACCTTGTTGGCCTCTTCGCCGTACTCGGCGGGCGGCTCGCCGGTGCCTCGGTCTTCCGCCGGCGCAGCTTCCACGGGACTCTCAGTGCTCTCAGACGCTGGGGACTCCTGCGATGCCGTTGCGCTCGTGTCGGTGCTGGTCGAGTCATCGGCCGAGCAGCCGGCAAGCGCCAGGCTCACCGAGGTCAGCAGTGTCGCGGCAATTACGGTGTGTCGTTTCATGCGACCGACCATACGTGATCGACGCCGTCAGGCGGTAGGTAAAGGCCCAGAACTTTTATCGCCGCGGAGCCGTTTCACCACGTTCTCGGCAGAAATGAGGCACATCGGCACGCCTACCCCCGGCACCGTCGTCGCGCCCGCATAGTAGAGGTCGTCCAGTGTGCGAGACGCGTTGCGCCCGCGCAGAAACGCCGACTGCCGCAGCGTGTGCGCCGGGCCGATCGCGCCTCCGGACCACGCGCGGTAGCGGTCCGCGAAGTCTGCGGGCCCGACCGTCTTATGCACGACGATCCGCTCGCGCAGGTCCGGGATGCCGCACCACTCCGCGATCTGCGTCAGGGCAGCGTCGGCGATCGCTTCGACGCTTGTCGACGCCCCGCCTCCGTACGCATCTCCGCCCCCAACATCCGTCTGGGCGGGCACCGGGACGAGGACGAAGAGGTTCTCGTGCCCCTCGGGCGCCGTGCCGGGGTCCGTGGCCGACGGCTTGGATACGTAGATTGAGCGCGAGGCGCCCAGGGGACGCGCGTTGACGGGGCCGTCGAACACCGCGTCAAAGTCCGTGCCCCACTCGCGGCTGAACAGCAGGTTGTGGTGCGCCAGCTGAGGCAGTGCTCCGCGCACCCCCAGGGTGAGCAGGACGGCGCTGACCCCGGGGTTGCGCTTGGCAAAGTAGGGCTCGTCGTAGGTCCTCTTGTCCGCCGGGAGCAGGCGTGTTTCGGTGTGGTGGAGGTCGGCGGCGGAGACGGTGGCGTCGAAAAGCAATTGCTCCGTGCCAACGCGCACGCCCGTGGCGCGGCCGCCGGAGTGCGTGATGGCGGTGACCTCCGTGCCGAGGCGGAAGCGGACGCCCTGCTCGCGGGCGATGCGGTAGATGGCGTCGACGACGGCGGCGAATCCGCCCAGCGGGTAGCGCACGCCCTGGGTGAGGTCGGTGTGGCTCATCAGGTGGTAGAGCGACGGGGTCTTCGACGGGTGCGACGACAGGAACACCGCCGGATAGGTGAGCATCTGGCGCAGGCGGACATCGCTGAAGCGGCGCGCCACGAAGCGGTCGAGCGGGGTGGTGAGGAACCTGGCCAGGTCGGCGTAGCCGGCGCGCACCTCCGGCGCGAGGAACGCGGCGGGGGAGGAGAATGTGGTGTAGAGGAAGTGGCGCAACGCCAGGTCGTAGGTGCGCTCGGCGGAGTCGAGGTATTCGGTGAGTTTCGCGCCCGCGCCGGGCTCGATGGACTCGAAGAGCGCCGCAGCGCGCGCGGGGTCCGCGGGGACGTCGAGTGGCGCCTGCCCCTCGGGGAACAGGCGGTACGCGGGGTCCAGCGGAACGAGGTCGAGCAGCTCCTCCGTGCGGTAGCCAAAGAGCGCGAAGAAGTGGTCAAACGCGTCCGGCATGAGGTACCAGGACGGGCCCATGTCGAAGCGGAACCCGTCGAAGGTTTCCTCCCCGGCCCGCCCGCCAACTGCGTTCAAGCGCTCGAAGACGGTCACCTCGTATCCCTCGCGGGCCAGGAGCGCGGCGGTGGCGAGGCCGGCGAACCCGGCGCCGATCACGGCTGCGGTTGGGGTCGAGGCTGAAGTGGGCACGGGGAGTACACCTTTCTTTTAGAGGGGGCTAGATAGCCTAGATAGCAGTGTATCCGCCGTCGACGAGGTGGTAGGAGCCGTTGACAAAGGAGGCTTCGTCGCTGAGCAGGAAGCGGACCATGGCTGCGACCTCCTCCGCGCGACCGAGGCGAGCCTGCGGGTGGCGGGCAATGAGCTGCTGGCGCATCTCCTCAGACAGGCGGTTGAGCAGCGGGGTGTCGATGTAGCCGGGGCCGACGGCGTTGCAGCGGATGCCCTTGGCGGCGTAGTCCGCGGCGATGGACTTGGTCAGCCCGATCACGCCGTGCTTCGCGGCGGCGTACGCCGCGATCCCGCCTTGACGGGCGACGGAGCCGTGGATGGAGGACATGTTGACAATCGCGCACGGGATTCCATCCTGCTGCGTAAGCATCTGATTGAGCTGGTAGTGGCAGCCGTAGGCGACGCCGTTGAGGTTGAGGTTGATGATTCGGTCCCAGTCCTCGAGTTTCTTCTCCGCGAGCGGGACTTGGTCACCGATACCGGCGTTGTTCACCGCGAGGTGGAGCGCGCCGAACGTCTCCACAGCGAACTTCACTGCTGCTTCGTTCTCTTGCGCGCTCGCGGCGTCCTGCTTGAGCGCGGCTGCGGTGCCGCCGGCCGCCTCGATGTCCTGGGCGACTGCACGGGCGGCGTCCTCGTTGATGTCGGCGACGACGACCTTCGCGTCGTTTGCGGCGAGGTCGGCGGCAACGGCCTTGCCGATGCCGGATGCTGCGCCGGTGACCAGCGCGACGCGGTTGTCAAAGATGCCCATAGGGATGTCCTTTCGGTGGAGGTGGATGGGATCTTCGCACCAGACTAATGATGCGCCGCGATGTCGTCGTAGGCCGCTAACGCCACCTTGCGGGATGCCTGTACATCCACCATCGGCCCAGGATAGGCGGGGGTACTCACCTCGGGTACCCAGCGGCTGACGTACGCGCCGTCAGGGTCGAACTTCTGCTGCTGCGTGAGCGGATTGAAGATACGGAAGTACGGCACGCCCGTCTCCCCGCGCTGCCAGCGGGCGAGCTGCTCGAGGTGTTGCGCATCGGGGTCCATCTCTGGGTGCGCGACCGCGTGCCATACGGTCGCCGGGGGTGCAGTGAGCCGCAAGTGTTGCGCTCCACTCGGGCTCGTCCACGCTTGTCGACGCCCCCTCGACCCCCTCCAATCCCTCAACGGCAGGGGCGGGTGTGGGGGGAACGGAGGGGCGTCGAGAAGCATGCCCTGTGCCTTCTTGGAAAAGGGCGTGAATACGCGGTAGGGCGTGCCGGAAGCAGTGCGGACCTCCCAGGGCTCGGTGAGCAGGAAGCCGGGGTGCGAGACCGCGCCGGTGGCCTCCTTGACCTGCGCGTCGATGTCGGTGAGGTGGTAGCGGCGGTTCCACGTCACCGCGGCGCCCAAGCAAGCGCCGCATTGTCGTGCAGGCGCAGGTCGTCACGGAACCACACGAGGATGGTGGGGGCGATGGTGTCGTGGCTCATTGCACCGATGCTCGTGCGGTTTAGCGCTGCGTATCCACGACGTGCAACTCGAGCGGGGCGGTGACGAACCAGTACGTCCCCGGTTCCGCGTCCAGTTTGGCCAGGATTTCGTTGCGCACGTCCGGGGAGGTGGGCACGCGCAGACCGTCCTCCTCTGCAGTGATGGCTCCTGGGAGGTCGGGGTCGAACAGCAGCCAGTTGTGCTCTGCGACCAGGGCGAAAGGCCTGCCGAAGGGGAGGCGGTGGCGCATGGCGCGTAGGATCGCGCGGGCGCCGTCGACGGAGACGTCGATACGCCCGGTGCCCTCGACACCGAGCAGCCGCGACTCGACGGCGCCCACGGTCGATCCCTCGCGGGCGGTGGCCGCGGTGACAATGCGGCGGGCGGGGCGGTGCGTGGCTACGTCCGCGCGCGCCGGATCGCTCAGCCCGAGGGGGAACGTGTCTCCGAGTACACCGGTGAACTTCAGCGGGTCCCACGCCAGCGCGTCCTCGAGGTCGCGCGCGGTCAATCCCACGGCGTAGGTGAAGCGGACCATGGCCAGGCGCGAATCGACGACGCCAAGCAGCGGGTCCGCGACGAAGCTGAACGCGGAAAGCCGCGCGCCATCTGCGACCGGCGCGTGGAAGTCGAAGTAGTGGCCGGGCTCGATGGGGCGGCCAGTCCTCCGGATGTGGCGGACCAACTGGCCCAGCACCGCCGCGGGCCAACCCGGGGGAAGCGGCGCGCCGGCTGCGGGAACCCGGAGCGTCAGCTCGGTGTGCGTGCCGGCGAGCGGGAGCGAGGAGCGCACCGGCGCCAGACCGAACGTGCTGAACAGGTAGTGGTCCACCGGGTGGCTGATCCGGAAGGCCAGGATTTCCACGTCCCCGTACTGCGCAGCAAACGGGTGCGCATCCCCCGTGAGCTCGAGCAGCCGCTCGCGCACGGCGTCGCCTACCGCGGCGGGGCGAAACCGTTGCTGGTGGGCGCGGGAAAACAGCTCCGGCGCGCCCCATTCGGGCAGATGCATACTCACACTTTAGGCCCGTGTGCCGCGAGCTTCATACGCGGATGGGAACTATCTGGGAAGGTGGGGCGTTACATAAGGTGACACGGACGATGGACAAGGAAAGGAATGGAAACCAGATGCGAAGTAGCAATCCGGTACTGAAGAACTTGCCCCAGGCCCAGCAGCAGGGCTACGGATACGGAAACAACGAGCACACCCCCTACGGTGGCGTCCAGACTGAGGCCCCGCGGGCCCCGCAGGACTCACAGCGCCCGATGACGGTGGATGACATTGTGTCGAAGACCGGCATCACCCTCGCGGTGATCGTCGCGTTCGCCGCGGTGAATTTCGCCCTGTGCATGGGCGTGAACCAAGGCATCGGCATGATCCTGACGTTCGTCGGCGGTATCGCCGCGTTCATCACTGTGCTGGTCCACTCGTTTTCCAAGAGCTTTGGCTCGCCGACCGTCACGCTGCTCTACGCGGCGTTTGAAGGCCTGTTTGTCGGCGGCTTCTCCTTCCTCATCGGCGGGACGGCCGGTGAGCTCATCTTCCAGGCAATCCTGGGCACGATCGGCGTGTTTATCGGCATGCTGTTTGTCTACCGCACTGGCGCGATCCGCGTCACCCCGCGCTTCAACCGCGCACTGACTGGCATGATCTTTGGTGTCGCCATCCTCGCGCTGGGCAACTTCCTGCTCGCCATGTTCACCGGTATCAACCCGCTGCGTGGTGACGGCGTGATGGCCATCATCTTCAGCCTCGTCTGCATCGTGATCGCCTCGCTGTCCTTCCTGCAGGACTTCGACCTGGCCGACAAGCTGGTGCGTTCCGGTGCGCCGGCAAAGGAGGCATGGGGCGTCGCCCTCGGCCTGGCAGTGACGCTCATCTGGCTCTACACCGAGATTCTGCGCTTCCTGTCCATCTTCAATGATGATTAATCACTGAATACCAAACGCGCCCGGCCCGCACCTTGCAAGGAATCAAGGTTGCGGGCCGGGCGCGTTTCGCGTGCCCTGAGGCGGGGCGAAGTTACATGTCGCGCTCCGGGTACACCTGCGCGCCGTCCACGGTGATCGTGGTGTAGGCCAGTACGCCGTTGACAACCTCCGGTTCGGACAGGGAGACGGCGATGTCCTCCGGCTCCTGGCCCGGGGCCACGCGGGTGCCGGTGCCGGTAGCGGCGTCGGCCTCCCAGGAATCCCAGACGATGTCGCGCAGCAGGTTGCCCTGGTCGGTGCAATCCAGCACCAGCTCGGTCGGGCGCTCCAGCTCGACGGCGCCGCAGTTGGCGATGGTGGGGGTGCCGTCAGAGGCCGTGATAGTGGTCGGCTGCGCGGATGCGGTGCCGGATGCAGCTGCGGTGCCGGACGGGGTCGCGCCGTAGGAAGCCAGCGAATCCGGGTCCTGGCTCTTCGCCGTGTCGACCTTCTCGGCGGAGTCAACCTGGTGCGGCGGGTGGCAGGCGGAGAGGGAAACTGCTGCCACGGCGAGCATGCCGGCCGCGGCCTTACGGGAAACGGAAATCACAGGTTTGATCCTTCAGTTAGTTCTAAGAGCGTGCAATAAAGCGGGGATGAGGCTGCGTGCTAGTGGTACTAGTCGCGCGGCGTGGAAGCCTTAACAGAATCATACGGCTCCGCGGAGAGAATCGTCACCGAAATCTCGCGGCCGTTCGGCGCGGTGTACTTGCGCGTATCGCCCTCGGAGGCGCCGACGACGGCTGCGCCAAGCGGGGAGTTCTCGGAGTAGGTCTCCAGGTCCTTGTTGTCGGTGGATGCAGCGCGGGTACCGATGAGGAAGGTCTCCTTATCGTTCTCGTCGCCGTTGTAGTACACGTGCACGACGGAACCGACGTGCGCGACGCCCTCGATGACGCCAGTGCGCTCGGTGGTGGAGTTGGCCAGCAGTTCGGAGATCTGCTTGATGCGGGCCTCTTCCTGGTCCTGCTGCTCACGAGCCGCGTCGTAGCCCGCGTTCTCCTTGAGGTCGCCCTCCTCGCGGCGCTCGTTGATCTCAGCAGCGATCACCGGGCGGTTATCAATCAGCTGCTGCAGCTCTGCCTCGAGCTTGTCCTTCATTTCCGGGGTGATGTACTGCTTTTGCGTCTCAGCCATGCGGAAAACCCTTCCCTCATACGTCAAAAACGAGCCCGCCTGTTTCCCAGGCCGGGCCCAGTCCGACGGATTACGTGGTCATACTCGTACAAATATACAGGCGGATCTTAACACACTGCCCGCAGGCTACCGGGCCGCGTAGTAGGCGCTTTCCGCGTCCATATAGTCCGGAATCTTCTCCGAGCACCCGTAGACGCGCCCCGACGCGAGATCGCCGCGCACCGGCATGTCAACGGCGAGTCGCTCCATTTCCTCGCCCCCCGCGGGGATGACCACTTCACGGCGACCGATCTCCGCGTGGTGGTAGTCCACCGCGGTGACGATGCAATAGGACGGCACGTCAGTATCTTCGCGGGTCACGTCGATCCACAGCCGCGAGGTCGAGTCATCGACCTTCTCCTGCGAAATGAAATCTGCGCTGATCGGCTGCGCGGACCGCTCGCTCATCACGCGTGCCACGGCAAAAATGGCAAAACCCACCAGCAGCACCGCAGCGATCGCCATGATGCGCCCGGGCAGTTTGCTTGTCGACGCCCCCGTGCCCCCTCCGTACCGCGTCCGCGAAGTACCGCCGTTGCCTGGTGCTGCGGATGTATTCGAGGTAGTGGACACTGCGGCGACCTCTCCTTCTGGGTTAGCGGCGCGGGAGCGAACGATTGCTTCGCACTTGATGGTACTAAGATGGGCCGGAGTTGAAGCACTGTCCCCTACAAAAGTTGGAGTTCTCGTGACTGGTTTGCGGCTGATGGCAATCCACGCACACCCGGACGACGAATCGTCTAAGGGCGCGGCGACGATGGCGAAGTACGCGGCGGAAGGCAATCGCGTCAAGGTGGTTACCTGCACTGACGGCCGCCGGGGCGACATTTTGAACCCAGCTATGGATCGCCCGGGGGTGCTCGACAACCTCATCCAGGTTCGCGAGCAGGAGATGGCCCGCGCGGTTGAAGCACTCGGCGTCGAGCACGAGTGGATGGGCTACCAGGACTCCGGGCTGCCGGAAGGGGACCCGCTGCCCCCGTTGCCAGAGGGGTCGTTCGCCGTGCAGGATCCGGAGGCGGTGGCGGCCAAGCTGGTGGCGTCGATACGCGCATTCCGCCCGCACGTCATTATCACGTATGACGAAAACGGTGGCTACCCGCACCCGGACCACATCATGGTGCACACGATTTCCATGTTGGCCTGGGAAAAAGCGGGTGATCCGGAGTTTGCGCCCGAGGCGGGTGAGCCGTGGACGCCGCTGAAGCTGTATTACAGCCACGGGTTTATCCTGCAGCGGATGCGTCTGCTGCAGGAGCGACTCTACGCGCAGGGCAAGCCGAGCCCGTACGAGCTGATGATTGCGCGCTGGGAGCAGAACCAGGCCGACGTGATGAGCCGCGTGACCACGCAGGTGGAGTGCGGCGAGTACTTCGCGCAGCGCGAGGCGGCGCTCACCGCGCACGCCACCCAGATCGACCCGGCCGGCGCGTTTATGGCCAGCTCGGTGCAGGACCAGCGAGACGCCTGGCCCACCGAGGAGTTCGAGCTCGCGCAGACCAGGGTGAAAACGCACTTGCCGGAGGACGACCTGTTCGCCGGCATCGAAGAGGAGGCCGCGAAATGAGCATTGGGTTCACAGCATCGTTGACCGCGTCCGCGGTGAACGCGTCGAGCTACGTGCTCGCGCAGGCGCCCGCGGAGACCCCGGTGGGGCCGGACTTTGGCAAGGCATCGCCAATCGGCCTGCTCATCCTGGTGGTGTTGGCCGTAGTGATCCTCTCGCTCGGGTTTGCCTTCCACCGCCGCTACTCGCGGTTCCGGCGCCGCCAGCAGTTTGCCGAGGCGCACGGAATTGACCCGTTCGACCAGGAGGCGCTGGACGCCGCGATGCGCGAGGCCGGCGTGCTGGACCTCGGGAAGAAGCGTATTTTCTAAGCGCGAGCGCGCCACATGAGTAGAGTGAGGACTGTGACGTTGCTGGAGAAGGTGCTGTACCCGCTGTACGAGCTGCGCTTGAAGCGCGAGCTGCGCGGCAAGAAGCGGCCCAAGCATATCGCTGTGATGGCGGACGGGAACCGTCGGTGGGCGCGCGAGGCCGGGCTGACCGACATCTCCCAGGGGCACCGGGCAGGCGGCGCGAAGATCGGCGAGCTGGTGCGCTGGTCCGCGGAAATGGACGTTGACGTGGTCACGCTCTACCTGCTCTCCACGGAGAACCTCCAGCGCACCTCCGAAGAGGTGGAGCTGCTCTTTGACATCATTTCTGACGTGATCGAGGACCTCGCGACGGAACACTATTCGTGCCGCGTGCGCCTCGTCGGCCACCTTGACCTGCTGCCGCCGGACGTGGTGGAGCGCATGCAGCGCTCCGCGGAGTCAACCACGGGGAAGGCGGGGCTGACCGTCAACATCGCCGTCGGCTACGGCGGGCGCCAGGAAATCGTGGACGCGGTGCGTTCCCTCATCCGGGACGAAGCCGCCCGCGGCACCACGACAGACGCGCTGGCCGAGGCGGTCACGGTGGACTCGATCGGGGAGCACCTCTATACCTCGGGTCAGCCGGACCCCGACCTGGTCATCCGCACCTCGGGCGAGCAGCGGCTGTCCGGGTTCCTGCTCTGGCAGGCCGCCTACTCCGAAATCTGGTTTACGGATACCTACTGGCCCGCGTTCCGCAAGATCGACTTCCTGCGCGCGCTGCGCGAGTACTCCCAGCGGTCGCGTCGGTTCGGGAAGTAGGGGGCGCTGACAAGCGCTACAGCTTGCGCATGCGCACGCGCTGTACCGTATGGTCGAAGCCCTTGCGCAGCACAAGCGAGGCGCGGGGGCGCGTGGGCAAGATGTTTTCCACCAGGTTCGGCAGGTTGATGGTCTGCCAGATTTCGCGGGCGCGGTGGGTCGCCTGGGCATCATCAAGCTGGGCGTAGTCGGCGAAGTGGGCGCCCGGCTCGCGGAACGCGGTGTGGCGCAGCTTGAGAAAGCGCGAGATGTACCAGTGCTCGATGTGCTCGACCGAGGCATCCACGTAGATGGAGAAGTCGAACAGATCCGAGACCATGAGCGTGGGGCCGGTCTGGAGGACGTTGAGGCCCTCGAGGATGAGGATGTCGGGCTGGCGGACCTCGATGTACTCACCGGGCAGGATGTTGTACGCCGTGTGCGAGTAGATGGGCGCCTTGACCACGGGCTGGCCGGACTTGACCTCGGTGACGAAGCGCATGAGGTTGCGGCGATCGTAGGATTCCGGGAAGCCCTTGCGCGACATGAGGTTGCGCTCCTGGAGCACCTCGGTGGGGTAGAGGAACCCGTCCGTGGTGATCAGGTCCACGCGGGGATGCGACTCCCAGCGCTGCAGCAGGAGTTGGAGCACGCGCGCAGTGGTCGACTTGCCCACGGCCACCGAACCGGCCAGGCCGATGATGAATGGGACGTGGCCGGGGTCGCCGCCGATGAAGGTCTCGGTGGCGTTGGTGAGCTTCTGGCGGGCGCGGACCTGGAGGTGGATGAGACGCGATAAGGGGAGGTAGATGTCCTCGACCTCCTGCAAGTCAAGGTTTTCGCCGATACCGCTGAGCTTCTCCGCCTCCTCGGCGGTGAGCACCTGCGGCATCGCCGCGCGGCGCTCGCGCCAATCCTGGCGGTGGAAGTCCAGATAGGGGCTTGAGTCCGCTCCCCGTACACCTTGAGCCATGGGCCCCATTGTTCCACTCGCTGGAACACTGCTCGCGCTCAGGGCAGGGCTTGAAGAGGGCTGGAAATTGCCCCCGTGGGTGTGGGGTGGCGTTTATACTGCTAGAAAGTCACCGCGCTGCGGGGATTTTGCCATCGAATCTTGAACCATTGAAAGGACCCGGAGCACGTGTCTGAAGACTTCCGTTACCAGGACCTCGCCACCTTCGACCCCGAAGTACACGAGGCCATCGTCAACGAGCTGAGCCGGCAGCGCAACACCCTGGAGATGATCGCGTCCGAGAACTTCGTGCCGCGCGCCGTCCTGCAGGCACAGGGCTCTGTGCTGACCAACAAGTACGCCGAGGGCTACCCGGGCAAGCGCTACTACGGCGGCTGCGAGCACGTCGACGTGGTGGAGGAACTGGCCCAGGAGCGCGCAAAGCAGGTCTTCGGCGCGAAGTTTGCCAACGTGCAGCCGCACTCCGGCGCGCAGGCTAACGCCGCTGTCCTCATGGCGCTGGCGGAGCCGGGCGACACGATCTTGGGCCTGAGCCTGGCGCACGGCGGCCACCTCACCCACGGCATGAAGATCAACTTCTCCGGCCGTCTTTACAACGTCGCGGCCTACGAGGTGGAGCAGGACACCCACACCATCGACATGGCGAAGCTGCGCGAGCAGGCGCGCGAGGTCAAGCCGAAGGTGATCATCGCCGGCTGGTCCGCCTACCCGCGCCACGAGGATTTCGCCGAGTTCCGCTCCATCGCGGACGAAGTCGGCGCGTACCTGTGGGTCGACATGGCGCACTTTGCGGGCCTGGTTGCCGCCGGGCTGCACCCGTCGCCGGTGCCGCACGCCCACGTCGTGTCCTCCACGGTGCACAAGACCATCGGCGGCCCGCGCTCCGGCTTCATCCTCACCAACGACGAGGACCTGAACAAGAAGCTCAACTCCGCGGTCTTCCCCGGCCAGCAGGGCGGCCCGCTGATGCACGTGGTGGCGGCCAAGGCGACCGCGTTCAAGATCGCCGGCATGCCGGAGTTCAAGGACCGTCAGGAGCGCACCATCGAGGGCGCGCGCATCCTCGCCGACCGCCTCACCCAACCGGATGCGAAGGAGGCCGGCGTGGACGTCGTCTCCGGCGGCACCGACGTGCACCTGGTCCTCGTGGACCTGCGCAACTCCAAGATGGACGGCCAGCAGGCGGAGGACCTGCTGCACAGCGCGGGCATCACCGTGAACCGCAACGCCGTGCCGTTCGACCCGCGCCCGCCGAAGGTCACCTCCGGCCTGCGCATCGGCACGTCCGCGCTGGCCACCCGCGGCTTTGGGAAGGAGGACTTCACCGAGGTCGCAGAGATTATTGCGGAGGCCCTGATCAAGGGCGAGGCCGCCGACACCGAGGCCCTGCACGCGCGCGTCGACGCGCTGGCGGAGAAGTACCCGCTCTACCCGGGCCTCGAAGACTGGAAGATGCTCTAGGGCGCTAGTTGTCGCTGCGCTGCTCGGCGTGCGCCGCGCGGGCCTCGCGCAGCCACTCCGGCTGGTCTGCCAGCAGCTCGCTGATCTCCTTGGAGGTCAGCGAGCGGTCCATCTCGTGCTTCTTCAGCGCGGTGATGGAAATGCCCAGCTTGCGGGCGACCTCGGGGCGGGGGTGCGGCCCGTTGTGGCGCAGCTCCTGCAGCCACTCGGGTGGATTCTGCTGGAGCTCTCGCAGCTCAGCATGGGTAACCGACCCGTCCTGAAACTCCTGCGGGGTGGCGGGCAGATACACACCGAGCTTCTTCGCGGCGGTTTCCGGCTTCATGGCCGTGCTGGACGGCGTCTCATTGCTCATGCTGCACACGGTAGCATTCTGGGCATGCTCTCCCTCGTCTTCGTCACAGGTTCCGCGCCCAGCAAATGGATCCGGCGCTATCAGGAGGCCACGGGGGACTCCGTCGAGGCCATCGATGCCGCCGACCCCTGGGCAGTGCTTATCGACGCCCCCTCGTCCCCACCCACCGTCGCCTTGCTCCGCCTCCCGGACCCGCGCCTCGACGCCGCGAGCGAAGACTTCCACATGGTCCGCCTCTACGAGGAAGCCCCCGGGGTCGCCGTGCCCAAGGACTCCGTGTACGCGGAGGTGGGGGAGCAGGTCGCGGAATCGGACCTCGCCGACGAGTACGTGAACCTGCCGTTTTCGCACCGGCCCGACGTGGACGCGCTGCGCGAAGCGCTGCAGGTCGTCGCTGCGAACGTCGGAGTGGCGTACGGACCGCTGCCGTTGCTCAAGCACCTGTCGAAGAAGCAGGTCGTGCCGCTCGAGGTGGCGGGACCATCGGTCGCGCCGACGCCGATCGCGCTGGTGTGGCGCAAGGACGACGACTGCGACGCGATCCAGGACTTCGTGGGGATCACCAAGGGGCGCTCGGTGCGGTCCTCGCGCGCCAACGCGGCCCAGAAGAGCCATAAGAGCCACAAGAAGCGGAAGAAGGGGAAAGCGATCCAGCCGCGTGGACGGGGAAGGCGGCGCGGACGGAACTAGTGCGGGATGTGCACACTTTTTGTTTGCTATCCATGGGGATAGTGCAGGATTCTGCAAGGGGAGCGGGAGATTTTACCCCCGTTCGGGTGGGGTAAAACGGCGTGGGAATGTATAGCTTGCATAATGGTCACGTCACGTAAACGACACAACGAAAGGTTTTGTTTATGAGCATCTCCCGCAAGATCGTCGCTTCCGCAGCTGCGCTGACCCTGGCCACCGGCCTGGTCGCTTGCTCCTCCGACGAGGGCGACAGCGAGAACGGCACCACCGTGGTCGAGGAGACCGCGACCGAGACCGCTACCGCCACCGAGACCGCTGGCGCTGAGGGCGAAGACGGCGCTGAGGGTGCCGAGGGCGCTGCAGGCGCGGGCGCTGCTGCCGGCGCTGAGGGTGACACCACCGAAATCGCTACCGCGGACGGCGAGACCGCGATGGTCCCGAACGATCTGGCGGCGGCCATCGATAAGTACGCCGACCCGGCATGGGGCGAGCCGGCTTCCATCGAGGAGACCGCGAACGGCTGGATCGTCTCCTACGACGGCGAGCACTACGTCACCTGGAACGAGAACACCGGCGGCGCGCCGATCTGGGGCGAGATTGCGAACGAGTGGATCAACGGCAACCACGCCGAGACCCTCGGCTTCCCGCTCGAGGCGGAGACCCCGCTGCCGTCCGAGTCTGGCTGGATCCAGGAGTTCGAGCACGGCACCATCGAGTGGACCCGCGGCGACAACGGCGAGTTCGGCCCGATCATCAACCAGCACTAGTCTGGCGTAGCGTTACGCTATAGCTCGCGCCCCATTACCAGGAAAACCCTGGTGGTGGGGCGTTTTTCGTGCGCGGTTTGCGCGCTACTTCGAAGGCCATGACAATAGTGCGCATGGCCAAAAACGGTTTTAATATTCGTCCGATCCGCCCTGAGGACTACCCGCAGGTCCGTGAGATCTATGAGATGGGCTTGAGCACTGGAAACGCCACCTACGAGACGAAGGGGCAGACGTGGGAGGCGTTCTCCCGCGGTAAGATCATCGAGACCGTTTTCGTCGCCGTTGATGCGCTTGACGACGACAAGGTGCTCGGTTGGGTTGCCGCGGCGAAGGCGTCGTCGCGAAGCGTGTTCCATGGCGTGGTTGAGGATTCGATCTACACGCACCCCGATTCGCGCGGCATGGGCGTGTCCGGCGCGCTGCTGGACAAGCTGATCGAGACCTGCGTTGCGCTGGACAAGTGGTCGATTCACTCGTGGATCTTCCCGGAGAACACCGGCTCCGCGGGCCTGCACATCTCCCGCGGGTTTGAAAAGATCGGCACCTTCCACCACATGGCGAAGATGACGTACGGCGAGCGCGCCGGCGAGTGGCGCGACTCCGACATATACGAGCTGCTGCTGCCAAAGCCCGACGAAAAGTAGGTCCGAAGAACGCAGAAAAGGAGCCACCCTGGCGAGTGTCAGGGTGGCTCCTTTGTGTTGGTCAGTGGCTCTTCCTAGTCCACAGTTTCCTTCAGCGGATCCTCAGTGATCGGGATGAGCAGGAGGAAGGCGATGACGGCGAGCGGCACGATCATCAGGAAGACCGGGGTGAGGCCGTCGTTGTAGCTGGTCAGCACGACCTCGCGGATCGCGTCGGGCAGCTGCGCCACCTGGTGCGGCGTGAGGTTGCTGCTGCCGCCGCTGAACTGCTGGCCGATCGCCTGCGCCTGCTCGGGCGGCAGCTGTGCCATCGCCTCAGGCATGCGCTCCTCCATGTGGGTGCGCATGTTGTGGATGAACAGCGAGCCAACCAGGGAGGCGCCGATGGAGGAACCGAGCTGGCGGAAGAAGTTGTTCGTCGCCGTCGCGGTGCCGACCATGGCAACCGGGAAGGAGTTCTGCACGATCAGGACCAGCACCTGCATGACCAGGCCGAGGCCGAAGCCGAAGATGAACATGTAGATGCCCAGCATGACCAGCGAGGTCTCGACGGTGAGGCGGGAGAAGAGGAACATGCCGACGGCGGTGATGGCCATACCCACCAGCGGGTACATCTTGTAGCGGCCGGTGCGAGAGATGACAAAGCCGACGGTCATGCCGGTGCCCAGCATGCCCAGCACCATCGGAATCATCATGAGACCCGCGTTCGTCGGGGTCATCTCGTGCACCATCTGCAGGTAGGTGGGCAGGTAGGCGAGTGCGCCGACCATTGCCATCCCGAGCACCGTGCCGGCGGCGGTGGTGAGCGCCATGTTCCGGTTCTTGAACAGGCCCATCGGGATCATCGGGTTCTTCGCACGCAGCTCAACGAAGACGAATGCGACGATGGCAACCACGGCGATAGCGATCGTGGTCAGGATGGTCGTGCTGCCCCACTCGTACTGGGTACCGCCCCATGTGGTGGTGAGGATCAGGCTGGTGGTGCCGATAATCATCAGCACCATGCCGAGCCAGTCGGCGTTAAGCGGGCCCTCGGAACCCTTGCGCAGGCGAAGGACGGAGGCAGAAACCAGCATGGCCAGAATGCCGAGCGGGATGTTCATCCACAGGCCCCAGCGCCAGCCCGGGCCGTCGGTGAACCAGCCGCCCAGGACAGGGCCGAGCACGGAGGCGACGCCGAACATGGCGCCCATAACGCCCATGTACTTGCCGCGTTCGCGGGCGGGGACGACCTCGGCGATGATGGATTGCGAGTTCACCATCATGCCGCCGGCACCAAGGCCCTGCACGGCGCGGCCGATGATAAGCAGCGTCATGGTGTGCGCGAAGCCGCCCAGGGCGGAGCCGATGACGAAGAGGCCGATCGAGCCGACGTAAAACCACTTGCGTCCCAGGCCGTCGCCAAACTTGCCGTTGATCGGCATCGCGATGGTCATGGTGATGAGGAACGCGGAGATGACCCAGCTCATGTGGTCAACGCCGCCGAGTTCGCCGACGATGGTCGGCAGGGCGGTGGAGAAGATCATCTGGCCCATGGAGCTCATCAGCATGGTGAGCAGGAGGGCCGTGAAAATCAGTCCAATGTGTTGCTTTGCACCGCCTTCAACGACGGTGCTCCCGGTTGTTACGCCGGAGTTACCGGATTGTTCCATTTCAGTTCCTTTGTAAACTCAGTAAACATGGCGCCTGCGCGCAGCAGGTTGGCTTTCAGGGTGCCTTCCGGTCGTTCCGGAAGGTGGAGATAGCGGGAGACGGCGAAGAAGAAGATCTCCACAACTGCGTGGATTTCTTCCTCGACCGGTCCGTCGAGCTTTCGGTCTTGCGGATGTTGTGCAAAGTGCTTATCGACGGCACGCCACAATGCCTTCATCGCCTCCCTTTTGCGAACCATCGCGGCGCTCTCAAGCTCCACGTGCTGGTGGAGTAGCTTGCGCCGACGGGCGAGGTGCTCTTGGTCTGCGGCCTCGGGGTGCTCCTCGAGCGACTCGATGATGAGCGCGACAAGGTTGTCCGAGGGCGTTGACGCGATGGCCTCGAGTCCGTCTTCGGTGAGATCGAAGGGGAATGCTCCAAGGATTGCGTGGTCCTTGGAGTCCATGTAGTTGAAAAAGGTGCGCCGGGAGATGTCGGCGGCTTGGCAGATGTCCTCGACGGTCGTGTTGTCGATTCCGTGTGCCTCGACCAGGTCCATAGCCGCTTCAAAGATGCGCCGCCTGGTGCGCTGTCGCTTCACCTCCCACGCGTTTGCGGAAGACTGTGAATTTTGCACGGAGTGCAATCTTACACTCAGTGCAAAGTTTGGCAAATCGTCTGTTTATGCCCGGTCAAACCCGATTGAGAGGGTGCCGCCGGCGATCCGCTGGTCGTCCTCAAGGTAGGTGAGCTCGACGAGCCCGTTGTCGGGCACGGCAACCTCCCAGCGCGCGTCGGCGCCGTTCGCGGTCTCGCACTTGTCGGTGAGTGGGTGATGGTGGAGCGTGGCGTCGATAAGCGCACTGCACCCGCTGTTTGGGTAGGTGACGGTCGCCGTGCCGCCGCCGAACGTGGCAACGACCGGCCACGATAGCGTATTCGCACCATCGGTGGTCTCCGCGAGGCGGACGAAGGTGCCGGAGTAGGTGCCCGCCGGGGCGAGGTCCGGGCCGGGCGCGGACGGCTGCGCGGTGACGGTAACCGTGGCCGGGAGGGAATTGCTGTGCGGGTTGCTTGACCAGTACGCGGCGGCGAGCGCGACGCCGATGAGGGCGAGCGCGAGCGCGAAGACGCCGCCGGCGACCCACGGCTTGTTGGAGCCGCCCGCGTGGCGCAGCTCGGAAAAGGAATCAGGCATGTAAAAGTCCCCAGCTCGGTAGTGATACTGGGGACTTATCCTAACCGGCGGGGCCGATTAGTTGCGATCGGTGTTGGCCATCGAGAGCACGTCGAGGCGCTTGTCCAGCTCCTCTTCGGTGAGCTTCTCGCCATCGACAAAGCCGAGGTCGATCACGGCCTGGCGGATGGTGATGCCCTCCTTGATCGCGTGCTTGGCCACCTTCGCCGCGTTCTCGTAACCGATCGCGGAGTTCAGCGGGGTCACGATGGACGGGGAGGACTCGGCCAGGCCGCGCATGCGCTCGACGTCGGGCTCAATGCCGTCGACAAGCTTCGTGGCGAACTGGCGGGCCGTGTTGGCCAGCAGGCGCGAGGACTCGAGGACGTTGCGCGCCATCATCGGGATGAAGACGTTGAGCTCAAACTGGCCCTGGGTGCCGCCGAAAGCGATCGCGGCGTCGTTGCCGATGACCTGGGCCGAGACCTGGGTGGCGGTCTCGCACAGCACCGGGTTGACCTTGCCCGGCATGATGGAGGAGCCCGGCTGCAGGTCCGGGAGGTGGATCTCGCCGAAGCCGGCGAGCGGGCCGGAGCCCATCAGACGGATGTCATTAGCGATCTTGTAGAAGGAAACGGCCACGGAGCGCATCGCACCGGAGAACTCGACGAGCGCATCGCGGTTCGCCTGGGCCTCGAAGTGGTTGGCCGCCTCGGACAGGGCGTCAACACCGGTGAGCTTCTTCAGCTCCTCGGTGACCTTGCCGCCGAACTCGGCCGGCGTGTTGATGCCGGTGCCGACGGCCGTGCCGCCGATGGCCAGCTCGCCGAGGCGCTCGACAGTGCCCTGGACGCGCTGGATGCCCAGCTCGATCTGGCGGGCGTAGCCGGAGAACTCCTGGCCCAGGGTCACCGGGGTGGCGTCCATGAGGTGGGTGCGGCCGGACTTGACGACCTCGTGCCACTCGTCAGCCTTTGCGGCCAGGGACTTCTGCAGGACCTCGAGGCCCGGAATCAGGTCCTGGACCGCGGCTTCCGTCGCCGCCACGTGGGTCGCGGTGGGGAAGGTGTCGTTGGAGGACTGGCCCATGTTGACGTCGTCGTTCGGGTGGACCTCAACGCCGTTCGCCTTCGCGATGGAGGCGATGACCTCGTTGGTATTCATGTTGGACGAGGTACCGGAGCCTGTCTGGAACACGTCGATGGGGAACTGGTCGTTGTGCTTGCCGTCAGCGATCTCCTTCGCGGCGGCAATGATTGCGTCCGCCTTCTCGGCGTCCAGCTTGCCCAGGTCCTTGTTCACCTGCGCGCAGGCAGCCTTGAGCAGGCCGAGAGCGCGGATCTGCTGGTCTTCCAGGCCGCGGCCGGAGATGGGGAAGTTCTCGACGGCGCGCTGGGTCTGGGCGCGCCAGAGGGCGTCGACAGGCACCTTGACCTCGCCCATAGTGTCATGCTCGATGCGGTACTGCTGTTCTGTCATAACTAACGTCCTTTACTTACTTGCGTGGTTGGTCACAATATTCTTGAGCTCACGATTATGCCCCTTTTTCCCGCCGGGCGCGGTCGTCCCAGTTCGCGACCGCCCGATGTGGGGGAGGGGCGCTACTCGTGGGTGGGGTCCGAGTAGTCGACGACGGAGTACTGCTGCAGCTTGGCCAGCTTGTGCAGGGACTCCACGTAGCGGACCGTGCCGGACTTTGAGCGCATCACCAGGGAGCGGGTGGTGGCGCCGTTCCTGCGGTAGGACACGCCGCGCAGCATGTCGCCGTTGGTCACGCCGGTGGCGGCGAAGTAGCAGTTATCGGAGGTGACCAGCTCGTCGATGGTCAGAACGTGGTCGAGGTCGTGGCCCGCGGCGAGTACCTTCTCGCGCTCCTCCTCGGACTGCGGTGCGAGCATGCCCTGGATGTCGCCGCCGAGGCACTTCAGCGCGCACGCGGTGATGACGCCCTCCGGGGTGCCGCCGATGCCCATTGCCATGTCGATGGAGTTGGTGTCTTGCGCGGCGGCGATCGCACCTGCGACGTCGCCGTCCATGATGAAGCGGACTTTGGCACCGGCGGCGCGGATTTCGTCGACAAGCTGCTTGTGGCGCGGGCGGTCCAGCACGACCACCGTGACCTCGTTCGGGCGCACGCCCTTCGCCTTCGCGACGGACTGGACGTTCTCGGCGACAGACGCGGTGATGTCGATGTGGCCGGCGGCCTCCGGGCCGACCGCAATCTTGTTCATGTAGAACGCGTCCTTCGGGTTGTACATCGCCCCGCGGTCCGCAGCGGCGATGACGGAAATAGCGTTCGGGCGGCCCTCCGCCATGAGGCGGGTCCCGTCGACCGGGTCCACCGCCAGGTCGACGCGGGCGCCCTCGCCGTTGCCCACCTGCTCGCCGTTGAAGAGCATGGGGGCCTCGTCCTTCTCGCCCTCGCCAATCACGATGACGCCGTCCATGCTCACGGAGTTGATCATCTTGCGCATCGCGTCGACGGCCGCGCCGTCGCCCTCGTTCTTCTTCCCGCGGCCAACCCAGCGCCCCGAGGCCAGCGCTGCGGCCTCCGTGACGCGGACGAGCTCCATCGCAAGATTGCGGTCGGGGACGTACTCTGTGGACTTCGATTCAGACATCGAAATGTGGCCTCCTGGGCGTAAATACATGCATCGAACATCAACGGGGGTGAACCGACACCACACCGCACCGTCTCATTGTCGCACTTTTGCGCCCGGTTTCGGCACCGAATTCCACCAATTCGGGGGAAGATGCACCCCAGCAGGGCGGATGCGCGGCCCGCGCGTCGGTGCGGCCGCGGCGGCTGACAAATTCGGGGGTGGACCACGCCGCGTGCCATACTGGCCTACGTGGCAAGTAACAGCAGCACCCGCATCTTTCAGGACGGACGAAACATCGCGCTCAACATGGTGCTGATCGTGGTGATCATGCTCGTGGCGGTCGGCGCGACCGGTCTGTGCACCTTCAACCCCGGCAAGCCGGAGCAGGGGCCGGTACAGGAGGTCGACGCGCGTACGTTCCTGGACATGGAGGCCCGCTCCGTGAATTTCCCGGTGGTCTACCCCGAGGCGCCGGCGGGCTGGGTGACCAACTCCGCCCGCCGCGCGATGATCGAACAGGCGCCCGCGCCGACCGTCGGCTGGGTCACGGCCGACGGGGGCTACCTCCAGCTGACGCAGACGGGCGCCCCGCTGGACAAGGCGGTGCGGGGGGCCGACCAGAAACCGCGCGAGCTGCAGCGCTCCGTTGACGTGGGCGGCACGGAAGCGCAGGTGTACACCTCTGCGTCCGACGACGTGCGCGACCTGTGGGCCGTCGACGCCGGGCAGTCGCGGTTCCTCGTGACCGGCGCCGGCACCGAGGAGGAGTTCCGCGCGCTGATTGAGGCGGCGCTCACCGCGGCACCGCTGCCGGCGCAGAGTTAGTTGGACGTGTCGCCGTCGTCGCCGTCCTCGGAGCGGGATTGGATGGCGGCTTCGACGCGCTGCGACGCTCCGTCGAGAAGCACCTCGCACCGCTTGGCAAGCGCCTCGCCGCGCTCCCAGTACTTGAGTGACTCGTCGAGGCTCATCTGGCCGAGCTCGAGAATTTTCACCGTCTCAATGAGCTCGTCGCGGGCCTGCTCGTAGCTGAGGTCCTGCGGGTCCGGGAACGCGTTCTCGCCGGCCTCGCCCGCGCCGAAAGTGTTGTCTGCCATAGTGTCTCCTTTAATCTGCTGGTGTGTTGGCCATCGAGGCCGCGGTAATAGAGCCGTCGCCCACGCGGATGCGCAGCTGCGCCCCGGGCGGTGCCTGTTCAATGCTGGTGACCACGTCCGGCCCGCTGCCGTCGCGGGGCAGGACCTGGACAATCGAGTACCCGCGCGCGAGTGTCGCGGAGGGGCCGAGCGCCGCAACCTGCGCGCGTAACGACGCCACGCCGCTGCGCTCCTGCTGCAGCAGGTACGTCACATCGCGACGGATCTGCGTGCGAGCGCGCTCGAGTTCGTCGCGCCGCCTGGTGATGGGGGACATGGGGTCCGCGAGCGCGGGGCGACTCCGCACCGCAGCGAGGCTGTCCCGCTCGCGCCGCACCCAGCCGCGCAGCGCCGCCGCGGAGCGCTGGCGCGCCTCCGCGATAAGCGCGCGCTCCTGCGCCACGTCGGGCACGACGCGCTTGGCCGCATCGGTGGGCGTTGCCGCGCGCAGGTCCGCGACGTTGTCCAGCACCGGCGTGTCCGGCTCGTGGCCGATGGCGGAAACCACCGGAGTGCGCGCGGCCGCGACCGCGCGCTGGAGCGCCTCCTCCGAAAAGGGCAGCAGGTCCTCCACCGAGCCGCCGCCGCGGGCGATGATGATGACGTCCACGTCCGGGTTGCGGTCGAGCTGCTCGAGTGCCTCGATAATGGCCGGCACCGCGAGTGCGCCTTGCACCGGGGTATTGATGGTGCGGAACTGCACTGCAGGCCAGCGCTGCTGCGCCACGGACTGCACGTCGCGCTCCGCGGCCGAGCCCTTGCCGGTGATCAGCCCGATCGTGGTGGGCAGGTACGGCAGCCGCTGCTTCCGGGCAGGGTCGAACAGCCCCTCCGCGGCGAGCTGCTTGCGCAGCTGCTCGATGCGCGCGAGCAGCTCACCCTCACCGACGTGGCGAATCTCCGTGACCCACATAGAAAACGTGCCGCGCCCGGCGTAGAACGCGGGCTTGCCGCGCACGACAACGCGGTCGCCTTCCTTCAGCGGGGTCGGCATGTCGCGCAACATACCCGAGTTGACGGTGAGCTGTACGCTGACCTGTTCCTGCGTGTCGCGCAGCACCAGGTAGGACAGCTTCCAGGTTGGCTTCGCGTTGATCTGGGCCAGCTGCCCCTCAACCCACAGCCACCCGAGCCGCTCGATCCACCCCTTCACGGTGGTGTTGAGCTTGGAGACTGACCATGGCGCCTCGGGCGTGGTCTTCTCTTTCGCGGTTTCTGCCACCTTTTCTCCTTTCTTCCAAAGCCGAACTTACACAGCGCACTCGCACGGCACACGGGCAGAGCGCTTCTCGACGCCACCGCCGCCACGTACGCAGCGCCCCGGGCCGTGCGAAGCCGCCTATTCTTTTAGACGCAGATTGGGTACTGTCGGTTCCATGACTGATCAGGGTAAAAAAGTTCTTCTTGCTGCGCCTCGCGGCTACTGCGCCGGGGTGGATCGCGCGGTAGAGACGGTGGAGAAGGCGCTGGAAAAGTACGGCGCGCCCGTCTACGTGCGCAAACAGATCGTGCACAACAAGTACGTTGTGGAGACCCTTGAGCAGCGCGGCGTAATTTTTGTTGATGAGACCGACGAGGTGCCGGAGGGCGCACACCTTGTCTTTTCCGCGCACGGGATTTCGCCGGCGGTGCGTGAGTCCGCCGCGAACCTGAACCTGCGCACGCTTGACGCGTCGTGCCCGCTGGTGACCAAGGTGCACAACGAGGCGAAGCGCTTCGCCCGCGACGGCTTCCACATCCTGCTCGTCGGCCACGAGGGCCACGAGGAGGTCGAGGGCACCGCTGGTGAGGCACCTGAGGTGACGCACCTGGTCGACGGCGTCGAGGGTGTGCAGAGCCTGCCGGAGTCGTTGCAGGACCAGAAGCTGGTGTGGCTCTCCCAGACCACGCTGTCCGTGGACGAGACGATGGAGATCGTGACCAAGCTCAAGGAGCGCTTCCCGCACCTGCAGGACCCGCCGAGCGATGACATTTGCTACGCCACCCAGAACCGGCAGGCTGCAGTGAAGAAGATCGCGGCGGACTCAGACCTGGTTGTGGTGGTCGGCTCGCAGAACTCGTCGAATTCCAAGCGCCTGGTCGAGGTGGCGCTGGAGGCCGGTGCGAAAGACTCGCACCTGGTGGATTACGCCTCGCAGATTGACGAGGCGTGGCTCGAGGGCGTGAACACCGTCGGTGTCACGTCCGGTGCGTCCGTCCCCGAGATCCTGGTGGGCCAGGTCGTGGACTTCCTCGCGGAGCGCGGCTACACCGACGTTGAGGAGGTCACCACCACGGTGGAAACCATCACGTTCGCGCTGCCCCGCGATCTGCGTGCGCGGCGCACGAAGGAAAACTCCGCGAGCTAGACGCTAGTCGTAGAGGTTGTCGTTCAACCCGCCCCGCGTTCGCTGCGGGCGCGGGTTTTTCTCGCGCTCGGTCTTCGCGCGGTTGAGCAGCTCCTGCACGGACACGCTCGAGGTGCGCTCGCGCGCGCGGCGGCTCTGCACGGAGGTGCGCTGGTTGCTCTCTGCGACGCGGTGACGCTCCGCACTCTCGGAGCGAGCGCGCGCACGGTTTTGCCGCTCGACCAATTTGTAGCGGACCACCGCGATGATGATTGCGCCGATGGTGATGGTGATCAGCGCGGGAAACACTTCCGTGAGCGGGTAAAACACCGTGAGTAGTGCGGCGCGCGAGGAGGTGCCTCCGTTGGCGATCTGGCTGCGCGAGAGCACGTACCCCGTAGCCAACACCGCGATGACAAACATGATCGGCGCGGACGCGACGGTGAGGAAGAGCCCCTTCGGCTCGACGACGGTGGTGACCAGGATGACCCCGACGGCAAAGCAGGCCAGCAATGGCCAACCGATTTGGCCGATCATGGTGCACAGCAGTGCTCCGGTCACGAGGGCTGCGAACTGGATGCCAATGGCAGAGCCTGTCGGCAGGCCCTGGAAGGGTGCAGACGGGGCGTTGGTATTCCGGATCACGTGAGACACGGTGACACAGTTTACCCGGCAGCGTGCCGCGGACGCGATGTGGCAGGCGTGAGCGGCGCGGCGTGTGCGCGGCCCGTGGGCACCTCCATATCCTCCAGCCGCCGGGCGGTCACCATGACGCGCGAGTCCATCGACGCCAGCGTGGCGTTGTATGCTTCCACGGCCTTGTCCAGCGAGGCTCCCACCTTGTTGTAGTGCTCGCCCATCACGCGCAGGCGAGTGTGCAGCTCCGCGCCGAGCCGCTGGATCTCCTTCGCCTTTTCATTGACCGAGTCCTGCCGCCAGCCGAGCGCTACCGTGCGCAGCAGCGCGAACAGGGTGGTGGGGGTGGCGATGACCACGTCGCGCGCAAGCGCGTAGTCGAGGAGCTCCGGGTCGATGGTCAAGCCTGCGTCGAGGAACGGGTCCGCGGGCACGAACATGACCACAAACTCCGGAGTGGGTTGGAACGCCTGGATATAGGACTTGGATGAGAGCGTGTCCACGTGGCGGCGCAGCAAGTGCGCGTGCCGGCGCATGTATGCCTGCTTCTCCTCCGGGTCCTCCGTGTTCAACGCGTCCAGGTACGAGGAGAACGGCACCTTCGCGTCCACCACGACGTTGCGGTCCTGCGAGAGCCGGATCACCATGTCGGGGCGGACGCCTGGGGTGTCGATGCCGCCGCGCAGGTGCGCCTGCACGTCAAAGTCGACGTGCTCCACCATCCCGCCGAGCTCGACGACGCGCTGGAGCTGGATCTCGCCCCACCGCCCGCGTGTTTGCGGGCTGCGCAGGGCGTTAATGAGCTGATCGGTGCGGTCGCCCAGCCGGGCAGAGGTGCGGCCGATCGCCTGCACCTGGCTGGCCAGCGCGTTGCGGCCGACCGCCTGGTCCTTGTCCAGCTCGTCCAGCTGGCCCTGGAGCTGGGTGAGTGCACGGGCGACAGGCGCCAGGTCCGTCGGCGGCGCGGGCGTGGGGGTGTTGCGCCTGAGCCAGCTCATGCCGGTGAACAGTCCCGCGATGAAGCCGAGGAGGAGGCCCGTGGACAGGATGAGAAATGCGGTGGCGGTAGACATGCGCCCGAGTTAACCACACGCACCGAACACCTAATCCTTGGTTTCGCCCTCCGAGTCGGAATTTCCGAACATTTTGGCGAACCGGGAGTTCTCGTGGGCGTCGATAAGCTTCTTCCAGCTCGACGACCCCTGGGGCTCGTCCGCCTCGGGCTCCTCGACGACCGGCGGGGCGGTCCACTGGCGCTCCTTGCGCCACTCCGCGCGCTCGTGGACGGACTCCTTCTCCTCGATCTCCGCGATGGTGCGGCCTTCCTCGGTGACAAAGTCGAGCTCGGCTGCGAACTTCTCGCCGGAGTGAATGCGCAGGATGTCCAGGACGTAGCGGTAGCACACCGCGATCATCGCGGCCGCGGGCACGGCGAGGAAGCCGCCGATGAGGCCGAACAGGCCGCCACCGACGGTGACGGAGACCAGGACGATGACCGGGTGCAGGTTCATGGCGCGCGACTGCAGCATGGGGGAGAGGATGTTGCCCTCGAGCTGTTGGACCGCGCAGACGATGGCTAGGACGATGAGAGCCTCGGTGAACCCCAGGGAGACGAGGGCGACGAGGACGGCGAGGGCGCCTGCGGTGACCGCGCCGATGATGGGGATGAAGCCGGCGATGAAAGTGATGACGGCCAGCGTGAACGCCATCGGTACGCCGACGATGGCGATGCCGAGGCCGATAAAGACGGAGTCAACGAGCGAGACGATGGCCTGCGCGACGATGAAACCGCTCAGCGTCTTCCAGGCGCGCGTGAGTAGCTCGGTGGCGTGGAGGCCGGTACGGCCGCCCGTGGCGGAGCGTACCCACGGCAGGAAGCGGTGCCCGTCCTTGAGAAAGAAGAAGGTCAGCACAAGGAGGACCATGAGCGAGACCATGAGGCTCGCCGCGGTGCCCAGGCCGGAGAAGACGCCGCCGGCGATCGCGCCCGCCTGGTTTTGCATCCACTGGGCGACCTCGTTGATCGCCTGGCTGAGGTCGTCGGGGTCCATGTTGAGCGGCGGACCCTGCAGCCACAGCTGCATGCGCTGGATGCCTTCGAGGGCCTGCAGGTAGAGGACACGGGAATGCGAGACGATGTCCGGGGCGATGAGCAGGGCAATTGCGCTGAGCAGGCCGAAAAAGCCCAGCAGGGTGATCGTCGCGGCGAGGCCGGACGGCAGGCCCGCGTTGCGCATCCACGACGCGATGGGGGCCAAGACCGTACAGATGATCAGCGCCAGCACGATCGGCAGGACGCCGGCCCAGAATGCGCCGATGAGGTTGCCCAACGCGAACAGGAACACGGCGATGATGAGCAGGCGCAGCGTCAACATCGCGGCGCCCTTGACCCACGAGTTGATGACTACGCCGCGGTCCACGCGATCCTCCCGTTCGACCGCAGCGGTGTCCTGGGGGTCGGTGATGGTTTCGGTGTTTGCCTTGCTGCTACTCACCCGCACTATTGTGCCCCACTCGCATCCAAAGCGCTCGCACCCCCTGCGTGTCGGGGGAGGAGGCGAAGTGGGCTAGGATAGGCCGACGTGAGCCTTACACTTGGAATCGTCGGACTGCCCAACGTTGGTAAGTCAACCCTCTTCAACGCCCTGACGCGCAACGAGGTGCTTGCTGCCAACTACCCGTTTGCCACCATCGAGCCCAACGTGGGTCTGGTGGAGCTGCCGGACCCGCGCCTGGACCGCCTGGCCGAGATCTTTGAATCTGAGCGGATCCTGCCCGCGACCGTGTCCTTCGTGGACATCGCCGGCATTGTGAAGGGTGCCTCCGAGGGCGAGGGGATGGGCAACGCCTTCTTGGCCAACATCCGCGAGGCGGACGCGATCTGCCAGGTGGTTAGGGCGTTTAGCGACGACAACGTGATCCACGTCGACGGCAAGATCGACCCCGCGAGCGACATTGCCGTGATCAACACCGAGCTGATCCTCGCTGACCTGCAGACCATTGAGAAGGCGCTGCCTCGCCTGGAAAAGGACGGCCGCAAGGACAAGGACATCGCCGCGCAGGCCGAGGAGACGAAGAAGGCCCAGGCCGTGCTCGAAAGCGACCGCACGCTGTTCGCCGCCTCCAAGACCGGCGAAATCGATCTCTCCCTGCTGCACCACCTGCACCTGATGACGGCCAAGCCCTTCCTCTACGTATTCAACTCTGACGAGGACGTGCTGACCGACGACGCCCGCAAGCAGGAGCTGCGCGACGTCGTTGCCCCCGCCGACGCAGTCTTCCTCGACGCCCAGACAGAGACCGAGCTTTTGGAGCTTGACGACGAAGACGCGTCCGAACTCCTCGCCGCCGTCGGCCAGGACGAGCCGGGCCTGCAGACGCTGGCGAAGGCCGGCTTTGACACCCTGGGCCTGCAGACCTACCTGACCGCCGGCCCGAAGGAGGCGCGCGCCTGGACCATCCACAAGGGCGACACCGCCCCGCAGGCGGCCGGCGTGATCCACTCTGACTTTGAGAAGGGCTTCATCAAGGCCGAGATCGTTGCCTTCGACGACCTGGACGAGCTCGGCTCCATGGCAGAGGCACGTGCCCACGGCAAGGTGCGCCAGGAGGGCAAGGATTACGTCATGGTTGACGGTGACGTGGTGGAGTTCAAATTTAACGTGTAGCTAGGCTTCGGGGTTGCCCACGCAGAATTCGTTGCCTTCGGGATCCTGCATGACAGTCCACACCAATCCCGGCGCCTCGTGGGTAGTGAGTTCGGTAGCGCCTAGGTCTTTGAGGCGTTCGATAAAAGTTTCGCGCTCCGCCCCGCCAACGTCGATGTGCATGCGGTTTTTCCCAGGTGTCGGATCCTTAACGCGCTGAAATCCCAGCGCCGGGGTGGAATCAACCATCACAAAATCGCCGTAATCCGCGGCGATTTCGCAACCGGTTGCGGCGGACCAAAACTCGGCGAGCTTTGAGGGATCGTTGCAGTCGAAGGTGATCTGCCGGATCGTGAAATTGGGATCGCTCATGAGCATCATTTTAGGGGCGGGGCTTAAAATGCGCTGTCTGGTGTACGAGCGGAGTTAGAGCCTTCCGGCCTAATGGAGTGTTTTGTATCGCGAGGTTTTCTCCCGCGAGAAAGTAGGAACTCGATCTCGTAGCCATTTTCGGCTTCGGTGCCCCAAGTATCAACCTGATCTTCACTGATAGGCTTCCCTTGTATTGTCTTCACGGTAGTCACCGTAATGCGGAAACGGTGTTGTTGCGTAGGGTGGGAGTGTACTTGCATTCGGGTGAGCTAAAGCTTAACGTTGTGCGTTATTGACGCTTTGCGTTATGGGGGGATAGGGTAAGGCATGATCCAGTCGTTCGGGAACCGAGAGACCGAGCTGGTATTCCTGCGTGAACCAGTTCCGAAACTGGATCCTCGGATCCATAAGTCGGCGAACAAGAAGCTCCACCAGCTCGACGCTGCTGTATCCCTTGACTCTCTTCGCGTACCGCCCGGGAATCGCCTAGAGGCTCTCAAGGGAGATAGGAAAGGGACGTTTAGTATCCGAGTGAATAACCAGTGGAGAATTACATTCCGCTGGAAGGGCGCAGGGCCCGAACATGTGACCATTGAGGACTACCACTAAGGAATGCCATGTCGAACAAGCTGTACCCGCCGATTCATCCTGGGGAGATTCTCTTAGAAGACTTCATTGAGGGATTCGGAATCACTCAGCACAAGCTTGCTGTGTCTATCGGGGTTCCGCCCCGTCGCATTAACGAGATTGTGCACGGCAAACGTGGAATCACGGCTGACACCGCTCTTAGGCTCGGAAAATATTTTGGGGTGGAGCCGATATTCTGGATGAATCTGCAGAACCAGTATGAGATTGAGCTGGCGGAAGATAAGGCCCTCGCCGAGATCGAGCAGATTCAACCGATCCAAGCTGTCTCGGCGTAGCGCCTAATCCACGTCCCCGGAGCCTATCGGGACGTATCGCGCGAGGAAATCCAGCTGCTGCGCCACGTTGCGCTCGAAGGCGTCGCCGACGTAGATGTCGAAGTGCCCGCCGGGCTGCATGCGAACCTCTCCCTTCGGGGCCTTCCGCACGTGCCGCAGGGTGGGGCGCGGCGGCGCCAGCGAATCGTCCTCGCACACCGCGAGGTGCGCGGGGCACTGGATTTTGCGGGCGTCGCGGCCGGGGAAGTAGCGCACGATGTCGGCGCCGAAGCGGGCGGTGATGCCCGACGGCGTCTGGTCTCCAGGTGGGATCAGTGCTTCGATGCCGGCGAGCGCGGCGATCTTGGCCAACACCTTCGGCGGGAGCGCAAATGTCGATGCGAACCCGTTGGTGAACGGGCACTGGGAAATCACGGCCGCAACCCGCGGGTCGCGTGCGGCGGTGCGGATGGCGTGCCCGCCGGCGAACGAGGTGCCCCACAGGACGATCCGGTCCGGATCGACGCCGTCGAGCTGCCGTGCGTATGTAATTGCGTTGCGCCAATCCTCCAGTTGGCGGCGCACCTAAAGCAGCTGCCGCGGCTCGCCTGCGCTGGCACCGAAGTGCCTGTAGTCGAACACCAGGCAGCGGTAGCCGGCGCTGCTGAAGCGTTCGGCGAAGGCGTCGAGACGCATGTGGCGCACCCCGCCGAGGCCGTGCGCCATCACAAGCATCGGCGAGCCGAGTCGGGGACAGACAGCCACGCGGCGCAGGAGCCGCCCCCGGAGGGGAAGGACACGTCGGTTCTTGGCATAACGCGAGTCTATGGCGAGCGCTAGGGAATCTGGGGGCGCCGCCTCGTGGACTTGAGTTCTGAGCGCCGCATCTTCGCCTCTCGATGGCGCCGCACCGAGCCCCGCGTTGGCTTCGTTGTGCGACGCGGGGGAGGCGGCGGGGCGAGCGCCTCGCGCAAGAGCGCAGCCAGGCGGCGACGTGCCTCAGCGCGGTTGCGAATCTGCGACCGCTGGGTCGACGCGGTCACGGTGAGGACGGTGCCGTCAAGGCGGTGTTCGAGGTTGCGCAAGATGCGGTGACGTTGGGCGTCGGTAAGCGATGCGCACGCAGCAATGTCGAGGGAAAGCTGGACCTTGCTGTCGGTGGTGTTGACGCCCTGGCCGCCCGGCCCCGATGATTTTGCAAACCGCTCCGTTAGATCGGCGGCAGCGATGACCGCGCCACCGGGGATCCCCGGGCCGGGGGCGATAGTCAGGTCGTTCATGTCACCCACCCTACGTTCGCGCTGGGGTCGATGAAGAATGGAGAGCCTACCGTGAGCACGATTAATCGCGGTAGATCTCGCGGCGATGGCCTATTGAAAGCACCTCGATTGTGATTGTGCCTTCGTTGATGAGGGCGAGGATTCGGTACGCGCCGACGCGATAGCGCCACTCTCCGGTGTGATTCGCGGAGAGCCCTTTCCCGAATGCTCGTGGGTCGGTGCAGCCTTCCAAGTTGTCTTTGATCCAGGTGGCGATGAGCCGTGCATCAAAGCGGTCCATCTTTTTGAGTTGCTTGCGTGCGCGGGCCGTGAATTCGACTTTGTAGTGGCCGGACGGTGTGGTCATCGGGAGCGCTAATGATCGAGGTCGGCCAGGATGTCATCAAGGCTGAACCGCTCACCGGTGTCGTGAGCGAGAGCGTCGCGAAGCTCCTGTACATCGTGCGCGTCTTCGATTTTCTCCAAGATCGCAGTGCGGGCGAAGTCGGAAAGAGTGACTCCTTCGAAGCGTGCGTACCTGCGCACGAGCTCCGCATCGTTGTCATCCATCCGGATCGTCATCGTTGCCATGGTTGCCCCCTTGGTGAGTTTGAATACAGTGTATTCAGTAGTTGAGCAGCGCGCAATGGTTGGAGTGCTCGAACTGCGCAAGACGAGCAGCACACGTCATACCTCGCCACATCCGCCTAGCGTGGGATGCTCGGACATGAACACACAGAACCACTAAGGAGCAAGAGAGAAATGCGCATGAACGAACAGGCAAAGTTAGAGCGGGTTTTCGCTTACCCTTTTGGCGACATTTACGGCAACTACGTGGCCAAGGTCGAGAGGAAAGGGCACACGCGCGAGGAGCTCGAAGACGTCCTCGGCTGGTTCACTCAGTTGAGTCCCGCGGAGCTCCAGGCTGCGGCTGAGTCGGAGAAGACGTTGCGGGAGTTTTTCGCCGACCTCGCGCTTACCCCGAACGCGGAGTTGATTACCGGCAAAGTGTGCGGGGTGCGTGTGGAGGACGTCGAAAACGACCTCATGCGCCAGATCCGCATGATGGACTTGCTTGTCGACGAGCTCGCCCGCGGCAAGAAAATGGAAAACATCAAGCGCAGCTAGTTCAACATCGAGACAGGCGAGGATTCCCGGAAGCGCTGCTACATCCGGGGGTTCTGTCCCTTTAGGACACCGCGAAACCGGAGTCGGGCTCGACACCCAGCAGGGTCAGATCCACGGCGGTGCCGTGTTGATTGTGGGCGTTGACGATGGTCAGACCCAGCGGGGCTGCGTCTTCGACCTGGTTAAGCGCGGCGAAGGCCGCTGTTTGTTCGGTCTCGACGATCGAGCGGGTGAAAGCGGAGTCGGTCTGGGTGCCGTCCTCAAAGGCGATGACGTCAGCGTCTAAGGCCTTGAGCCCCGAGACGCCGTCGTTGACCAGACCTGCGGTGAGTCCAGAAATGATGACGACGAGCAGGGACATCAGCCCCAGCACGGCGCCCATTAAGAGAAAACGTGTGCGCGAAAAGCATTTCGCGCCAAGCGAGATACATGGTGAAACGTCCTGAAAATCCTGGTGGTAGTGCGACCGGGCGGCCGCGCACTACACGTAAGCAACAAGTTGTCGCCAAATATGGAAACAGGATGTCGCTACGGTGTTGGGGTGTCCATGCTCCGCTAGTGCTGCACGCCGAATGTCGCGCCGAATGACCTGCGAGCCCGCTGGATCTGCCACGCGAGGACAAGGCTTGTGATGCCGCAGACGATGCCCCAGATGCCCGCCGTCCACACCAAGGCGGTGACGGACTCGGCCGGATTGGAGATGATGAGCCAGATCATCAGTACTGCCAAAATGACGTAGATGATACCGATGCCCACGCCCCAGCCGCGGCTCGTACGCAGCAGGGTCACTGCACGGAACACCACGCTCAACGCGATGCACCACAGCACAAGCATTGCCGCGAAGAATCCGGTGCCGACCGGGGTAAAGAGGAGAATGATGCCGGCAATGATCGTCGCCACTGCAAAGAACGCATCCCAGCCCCAGCCGGGCAGGTCGTGGCGCAGGCGGAGGACAACCGCCAGCTCGCTTACCCCCGTCGTAAGGAGCCAGAATGCGATCACGTAGCCAATAAACGGGGTGAGTATCGCAGTGGCGCGAGCTGGCGAAGCGAGGACAAGCGCGCCGAAAATAAGGCCGATCGCCCCATGAGCGCAGAGCAGTCCGATGCTCCAGTTTATTGCGGAGCTGAGCCTGTTGCTGTGTGATTGTGGTGTGTAGGAGGTGGTCATGTTCTGTTCTCCTTTGAGCTGACGCGAGTAGACGGGCCGGTGGCGGCTCCTGCTATTCATTCTGCTCCGGGGGTAGGAAAATGCAACACATTTTTTGTATTGGGTATCCGCTTTTGGGGCCGCCGACGTGTGAACAGCTTGCGCTAAGGCACCACGGTGCGTCGATAAGCTGCAGTGCCGTAGCCTTGAGCACCATGGCCACGAAGTACAAGTTTTCCCTTCCGAATGAGCACTGGGCGCAGGTATCGACGCCCGCGAACATGGACTTTTTGCTCACCCGTCCCGAGGATGCCGAGCAGTCTGTGTTTTATGCCGCCGACGATCAGCGGGCTGACCGCCACGCTCGCCGAGGACGCCGATATGCAGGCGGTGATGAAGGACAACCTCGCGCGCTTAGAACAGGCCGGGCAGAAGCCGCGCGTGGAGCAGGGCGAGGTCAGCCCGGACGGCAACGCGGGCCTGCAGTAGGTCACGCTGAGTGCCTCCGCTGAGGACGGCACCCGCGGCGAGGTCGCCCAGCTGCAGAACTACCTCATCCTGCGCGAGCAGGGCGGTTCCACCCGCTGGGTGGTGATGGTGGTGCTCACCGCGGACGTGGGGCGGATCCAGGAGCTGGCACCGGAGTTTCAAAAGCTGCTCGACTCCATCGAGTTCGTCTAACCCACAATGTCACCGCGCTCCCGGTACAGGATGACGACGATGTTGTGCGACTGTTCGATGTGGGCGCAATGGATCTCTATGATGTAGATGGTATGGCTGCATAGCAGTATCACTTGAGGTACCCCGGTGGCTAACTTGTCCCCGGGGTACTTTTGTGTGGGTGCAATACCCCACATTCATATGTCTTATTTATGGTACATTACAGGGCCTTTCCTATATTGGTGACGCAGCGTATTAATCAGCGGCTTAGCTCTGCTCAGTCGCGCTGCGTCACCACCCCTTAGGCCCTTTCCTTCCTTTATCAGGGCGCCCTACAGGCGCCCTTAGGTGTTATAAGCGTTGACGCTGGGCATCGGTAAGCGATGCGCATGCAGCGACATCGAGGGAGAGCTGAACCTTGCTATCGGTGGTGTTGACGCCCTGGCCACCGGGTCCCGAGGATTTTGCGAATCGCTCCGTGAACTCAGCGCCAGCGACGATCGCACCGCCGGGGATCCCCGGGCCGGGCTGGATAAGCAGGTCCTTCATACCGCCCACCTTACGTTTGCACCGGTGCTGATGGAGAATCCGTAGCGACCTCGAACGCGCGGTAGTCTTGCACTTTGAATCTCAGCCGCATAGGCACACGCTTGCGTGAAAGAGGAGTACTTTTGAACGAACAAGCAAAGCTCGAGCGGGTCTTCGCTTACCCTTTTGGCGACATTTACGGCAACTACGTGGCCAAGGTCGAGAGGAAAGGCCACACACGCGAGGAGCTCGATGACGTCCTCGGCTGGTTCACGCTCCTTGAACCGAACGAGCTGCGGGTTGCAGCGGACTCGGGGAAGGCGCTGCGCGAATTCTTCGCGGACCTCACGCTCACCCCGAATGCCGACCTGATCACCGGCAAGGTGTGCGGGGTGCGAGTAGAGGAGGTCGAGGACGAGCTCATGCGTCAGATCCGCATGATGGACTTGCTTGTCGACGAGCTCGCCCGTGGCAAGAAGATGGAAAACATCAAGCGGGGCGAGTAGGTGAATAAAGGACCTGACCCGCCTAGACGGGGCAGATGACGGGGACGCCGGAGTCGCTGAGGATCTTGGCGCGGATGCCGTAGACCTCATCGAGCAGGTCCGGGGTGAGCACCTCGGTCGGTGGGCCCTGCGTCACGCGCTGCCCGGCCTTCATGACGAGGAGCTCGTCGCAGTAGCGGGCCGCGAGGTTGAGGTCGTGGATTGCCACAATTGCCAGCTTGTTGGTACCGGCGATCTCCTCGCGGATCAGTCGCAGGACTTCCACTTGGTGGCGGAGGTCGAGGGCGGAGGTGGGCTCGTCGAGAAGCAAAATGCTCGGTTCGCGCACAAGCATCTGCGCAATGCCGACGAGCTGGCGCTGGCCGCCGGACATCGCGGTGATCATGCGGTCGGAGAGGTGGGAGATGTTGAGGCGGTGCATGACGCGCGCGGTGGCGTCGACGGGGTCACCGCTGGTGCTGCCGCCGTGGTTGGCGGAGATCATGATGGATTCAAACGCCGTGAGCGATGCCCCGGAGAGGAGGTCTTGGGGGACGTAACCGACGTGGTTCGGGCGGTCCTTGTCCTTGACCTCCTGGCCGTCGATGGTGACGGTGCAGGAGCCGGAGGCGGCTTTCTTTACGCCGGCGAGTGTCTTCACCAGCGTGGACTTGCCAGCAGCGTTGGGACCCAGCAGCCCGACGACTTTGCCGCCGTCGAGCGGGGCGAAGCTCATGGCGTCGATGATGGTGTTGCGGCCGTACTGGACGGTGAGGTCATCAGCCTGAATAGTCATGGCGTTATCCTTTCCGCTGGGCGCGGGTGAAAATCAGGAAGACGAAGAACGGGACGCCGACGAGCGCGGTGATGATGCCGATCGGGATGGCCACCCCGGGGATGATGGACAGCGAGACCGCGTACGCGATGCTGAGCAGCATCGACCCGGCAGCTGCCGCGGCGGGGAGGAAGAACTTCTGGTCCTCGCCGACGAGCATGCGGGCGACGTGCGGGCCGACCAGCCCGATGAAGCCGATGATGCCGGTGAACGCGACCGAGGCTGCGGCCAGCACAGAGGCGACGATGAGGGTAGTGATGCGCAGTCGCTGCACGTCGACGCCGAGTGCGGCGGCGCGGTCCTCACCCAGACGCAGCGCGGTGAGCCGCCACGCGTTGACGATGCAGAAGGGGATCGCGCAGACGATGACGGCGGCGAGGATGATGTTGGCGGTCCAGTTGGCGCGCTGCAGCGAGCCCATGGTCCAGAAGACGATCTGCTGCAGCGCCTCGGTGTTCGCGCCGTACTGCAGGAGCGAGAGGAGCGCCTGGAAAAGGAAGGACAGCGCGATGCCGAGCAGGATCATCGACTGCGCGTTCGCGCCCTTCCACACCGAGGCGGCAGCGACGATGAGCGCCGCGATCAGCGCGGTGAGCGCGGCCATGGTCGCCAGGTTGAACTGCGGGTTGGGGATGAGGGCCCAGCCCATGACGATCGACACCGCGGCGCCGAATGCGGCCGCTGCAGAGATACCGAGGGTGAACGGCTCGGCGAGCGGGTTATCCAGGATGGTCTGCATCTGCCCGCCCGCCAGGCCCAGCGCGGCGCCCACGAGGACGGCCATCACGGCCGCGGGCAGCCGCAGCGTCCGGATGACGGTCCGAGTCTGATCGTCGACGCTTTCCGGGTTGAAGACGGCGTTCCAGACGTCGGCAAGCGACAGGTTCAGCGGGCCGACGATGATGGCGATGAGGAAGCTCACCGCCGCCGCGATAATCAGGCCCACGATCGCAAGTGCTTTTCGACGCCCACGCTTCCGGTACGAACGAATCGCGTCGTTCCGGGCGGTTTCCGCCGAGGCCGGGGCGTCTGCCCCGGCGCGCTCTGCGCCGCTGGGGTCGGTCTGTCGAAGGGCTGTCGAAGTGGTCATTTAAGAGCTTTCACTGTTGGGGTCGGCGAAAAACGCGCCGCTGTATTCGAAGGGGAGGAAGTCCTTGTGGAATTGCTCGAAGTCTGCGGCCGGGTCCATGTCCTCGAACTCCTCCGGGTGGAGCCACTTGGCAAAGGCCTCGAGTGCGAACACGTTGAAGGGGTTGTCGTAGAACTGGTGGTACACGGCAAAGTAATTACCGTTCTTCGGCGCGTCAAGCAGGTCAATGCCCGGGATCTTCAGCGGGCCGGAGCAGGACTCGATCGCGGTCTGTTCGTCCGCCTGGTAGCCCAGCTCGACGTGGTGGTAGGACTCGGACTTCGATGGGTCGCTTGCCCACTCGCCACCGGTGACGATGAGCTTCTCGGGGTTGATCTCCACGAGCTTTTCTGTAGTCAGCTGGGTGGAATCCGTGCCGAGCACCTCCGGGCCGAGGTTGTGGCCGCCCGCGGCCGTGACCAGGGTGCCGAGGTGAACGTCGCCAGCGACGGAGCAGCAGTCTTGGAAGCCGGCCGCGGTCCACACCAGCGTGTCTGGGCGGTCCTCGATGTTGGCTACGCGGTCTGTAATCGTCTTCACTTTCTCGTCGTAGAAGGCGTTGAACTTCTCCGCGCGCTCCTGCTGGCCCAGGAGCTCGCCCAGCATGGTCATCGATACGGTTGTGTTTTCCAGCGGCTTCTGGCGGAAGTCGATGAACGCGTACTTGATCCCCAGCGCGTCCAGGTTGGAGAGGAAGCCGTTCTCCTCGCTCGCCTTCTTTTGGTCGAGCGTCATGATGATGACGTCCGGCTTCTGTGCAAGGAGGTTCTCAGCGGTGACGTCGCCCTTCTGGATGGAGCCGATCATCGGCATATCCTCGGCTTCGGGGTAGTCTTTGAGCAGCCTTTCCTGCAGTGCCGGGGCCGCCTTGTTGAGGTCGTCGCCGTACGCGACCACGTTGTTGAATGGGTTGTCCTGCAGGGCCGCGGTGGCGTACACCGCGCGGCCCTCGGCGAGCACGATTCGCTCGGGGCGCGCCTCGAAATCGAGCGTGCGTCCGGCGGCGTCGGTGATGTGGACGGCGTCCGCGCTCCGCGCGGCGGACGAGGAGGCGTTCTGCGTCTCGGTCACCGCGGCGGTGTCGTCATCACTTCCGGAGCAGGCGGCGAGCCCGAGGACCGTGGCTGCGGAGACAAGGAGTGCTCCGGCGCGTTGGAAAAGTTTCAACTGCAGACCTTTCTTGCTTTAGGTAAGGCTCGCCTTTGCAAGCACTCCTTCTAAAGTAAGGCAAACCTTTCTTTGGGTCAACCCCCTGGTTTTCATTGTGCAATCCAATCCTTCTCACCGGCCTGAGCGGTGCCCAACGGACGACCGACGATCCACGGATGTAGCGTTGTGCCGGCTGTATGAAACCCGAAAGAATAGGAGAGGAAACTCAAGTGGATCGCGTGCGTGATTTCGCGTTCGGCGCAAGACAGCAACCGAACTACTCCTGGTGGAAACCGTTGGCCGAAATGCTCACCGTGATCGTCATGGTGATCGCGATGACAGTGGTCGTCGGGCTCTCGCTCGAGGCGGCGGGGCTCGACACGTCATCTCCGGACGTCGACGGCTGGTTTACCTACGCCACCGTGATCGTCGAGATTATTGCGGTGCTCGTGGCAGTCACACTGGTGGGGCGCCGCTCCGCGGCTTCGGTGCTGTGGAGTGGGAAAGCGCTGCGGCCGCTCGCGCTCGTCGCGGCATATCTGTTGGCGTTTGCCGTCATAGCCGTCACGCTGGGACTGATCAGCGTCTACGCGTTCGGCTCGTCGTGGGACAAGGCGTTCGCAGGCTTTTCCAGTACGTTCCCGCTCGAGCTCGTGGCGATTCTGCTTGCCGCGCTTGCCGAGGAAATGCTGTTCCGCGGGCTTGTCTTCCAGGCCTTTACCGCGTGGACGCGGCACCCGCTCGTCGGCGCGATCGCCGCTGCGCTCCTGTTCGTTGCCGTGCACCCCGCAGCTTGGAGCGAACCCCTCGCGTTCGCACACTTCTTCCTCGATGGCCTGCTCTACGCCTGGCTCGCCTGGTATTTCAACGGCATCGGCATCGCTGTCGCAGCACACGCGGCGTGGAATACTGCGGCAAGCCTGCAGGACTACGGGGTGCCGTTGTCGCTGGGCGGGACCGCAACGCAGTTCGTCGCGGCGGCGCTCGCGGTGGTCGTGCTCACCGCTGCGTTCCGTCGAGCACGGCGCCCCCTGCGCCCGTAACCTCCTCCGCCGGGCAACACCGGCGCTGTGCGTCTACGCTTGGCCGCATGGCAATTCACACATGCACCTATATCGCATTCCCCGGCAACGCTCGCGCGATGCTTGAGTTTTACCACTCCGTCTTTGGTGGCGAGCTCCGCATCCTCACCTACGGCGAGCAGCTGGACAACGGCGTGCAGTTCCCGTTCGAACCGCCCCGTGACAAGGTCGCGCACGCGTTGCTGCGCGGCCCGTTCACCATCTCCGGCGGCGACGACCTCGAGCACGACCGCGAGCAACTCAGCGCCAGCGAGTACGGCTTCACCGTCGAAGCGGACTCGCCCGAGGAGGCAAAGAAGCTTTACGACGCCCTCGCTGCAGACGGCGGCGAGGCGCGCATGCCGTTCGCCCAGGCGCCGTGGGGCGAGCACTTCGGCATGGTGGTCGACCGTTTTAACGTCGCGTGGAACGTCACCGCCCCGGGCGGCGACAACGGCGCCAACGCTGCGCAGGCGTAGCACGGTTGCGATTGGGCAGCGGGGCGCGGGTTGCCGTCGCGGGGGTTGACCGGGCGGGGAGCGTCGCAAAGCTCCTGCGCGACTTCAACGCGGAGTTTGCTACGCCGTGCCCGGGGCTGGACACGCTCACGCGGCGGTTCGCAGAGCTCATCGCTGGGGACCACGGGTACGTGGTGCTCGCGGAGTCGCCCGAGCCCGTCGGATTCGCCCTGCTGACGCTGCGCCCGAGCCCGTATTACGACGGCCCGATCGCAACGCTCGATGAGCTCTACGTGCGGCCTGGACTCCGGGGGAGGGGCATTGGCACCCGCCTCATGGACTGCGCGGAGGCTGAGGCGTGCGCACGACACGTGGGCGAGATGCAGATCAACGTGGACGCCGTTGATGCCGGTGCCCGTCAGTTCTACGAGCGGCGCGGATACACCAACATTGAGCCGGGCCAGGACGTGGCCATGCTGTGCTACATCCGGGAGTTTGGCTCGCCTGCCAGCACTGCGTAGCGATTCGCGGCCGTGCCGTACCCTTGGGCAGCATGGCCACGAAGTACAAATTTTCCCTTCCGAATAGCAACTGGGTCCAGGCGACCACGCCCGCGAACATGGACTTCCTCCTCGCCCGTGCGGCTGAGGCGGAGCAGTCCGTGTTCATGCCGCCGACCATCAGCGGGCTGACCGCGGCGCTGGCGGAGGACGCCGACATGCAGGCGGTCATGAAGGACAACCTCGCCCGGCTCGAGCAGGCGGGGCAGAATCCGCGCGTGGAGCAGGGGGAGGTTAGCCCCGACGGTAATGCGGGCCTGCAGCAGGTGACGCTGTCCGCCTCGGCGGAAGACGGCACGCGCGGCGAGGTCGCCCAGCTGCAGAACTACCTCATCTTGCGCGAGCAGGGCGGCGCGCAACGGTGGGTGGTCATGCTCGCGCTCACCGCGGACGTGGGCCGGATCCAGGAGCTCGCCCCGGAGTTTCAACAACTCCTCGATTCGGTCGAGTTTGTCTAACTCGGGAAACGACCGACTGGAATGTCCTCGCGCTCGCCGGAAAACATCCTGTTGCGCCTCCCCGACACGGAGGAAGAGCAGGTCCGCGGGATCTTTGACGCGCTGGAGCAGCGGGGATTCCCGCGCCAGCACCAGCGCCCCCATATCTCAGTGACGTTTGCACCACGGATGCGCCAGAGCGCGGTAGAAAGCGCGGCGGCGCTGCTGCCGCCACTGCTCCCCGCGAGACTGGATCGGGTGGGCACCGTCGTCTTTGGCACCAAGTCCAAGCAGACGGTCGCGTGGTTACTCGAGGCGCCGGAGGCGCTCGAGCGCGCCGCCCGACAGCTCAGCGCAGAGAACCCTAATGGGCGAGGGGAGCGGTGGGTACCGCACCTGACGCTGGGGCTGCGCCTACCAAAGGCAATGGTGCCCGGGTACATCGGAGCGCTCGCTGAGGTGACGGATCCGCACCTCAGGGCGTTGACTGCGGACCGGGCTGTGTACTACCGGCCGACTGTTGGCCAAGACCTGCAGCTTTAGGGAGCACCACGGTCGGGTACTTGCGTACGTAGCCGATCGCGATGATGACCAGCGCCGCGGCCGCGCCCAGGATCGTCTCAGCCGTGCGGGCAAGCAGCATCGGCGCGACGGGGGCAGCCTGCACCGTCTGGATCATCAGCAGCGCGGTTGGGGTGATGAAGCTGCCGGCGATGGTGTAGTTGCGGGTCACGTACATCTCAGTGAGGTACTGCAGCACAATGATCCACACCACGATCTGCCACCCCTGCATCGGGTGCGAGAGCAGGAAGCCCGCGACCAGGATGCCCGACAGCGTGCCCAGCACGCGCTCGATTGCGCGGAAGTACTGCACCTTGAACCGCGAGTTCACCAGCGGCGCGACCGCGGCCACCATCGCCCAGTAGAAGTGCGAGAGGGGGTCGATGAGCATCACCGAGAGCAGGCCGATCACGCCCGCGAGGAGCGGGGAGAAGAAGAAGCGGGCGGCCTCCACGCGCAGCCGCTTGCGGGGCACGGGGCCGGCGTCGGGGGCGCGCGACGGGCGCTCGGGGGCCTTCGCGTTGCCGCCGGGACCCTCGCCGATGTACTGGGAACACTGGCCGAGCACCAGGCAGAGCAGCGCCGAGCTGCCCGCGATGCCGAACGCCATGAGCGGGTGCACCGGGTCGCGCAGCGAGCCGACTGCGGCGACCGAGAAGATCACAAAGACGGAACCGGTCGGCTTCATGTCGGCGGCGAGGGCAATCGTCGCCCACACCGAGGACACCAGCGAACTGACCAGCAACAAGATCCAGGGGCTGAGGCCCACCCAGGCAATTGTTGCGCCGATCGTCACCGACAGGGTCAGCGCGCTCCCGGCCAGCAGATGGTGCTTGCGCCGCACCTGCGGGGTGGCGTGGCGGCCGTACACGCCGGTGAACGCGCCGAAGTTTGCGTAAATTGCCAGGTCAAGTCGTCCAAGCGCCAGCAGTGTAAACATCGGGATCGCCACGCCGAGCGCGGTGCGGAACGCGGGAATATGGTCGCGCTTCGCAGGCCCCATCTGAAACAGCGGGCTGAAATGGTGCAACGTTGGCCTCTTGTCGCTTCGCTTCGGGAACTCGCAACACTGTAATCAGTCGCGGAGTGGGGCGCACTCGTTGGCGTCGATAAGCAAGGCCCCGTCGAGCGCAATGCTGCTTGTCGACGCCCCCACGACCACATTCCCGTACCCCCGACCCTCGGAGCGAGCGGCGGTGTGGCCGAAGACGAGTTCCAGACCGGCGAGCTCGGCGCGGGTGCGCGGCAACCCCTCCGTGTCGCCGATATTGGCCAGGAACAGCCCGCCTGGGCGCAGGGCGCGCCGCGCGGCGGTGAAGAACTCGACGGTGGTCAGCGCGCGGGGCGTGTCCGGCCCCGCGAAGACGTCGCGGACGATCACGTCGACGGAGCCGGGCGCGAGCGCGTGCGTGAACGTCCGGGCTTCCGCAACCGCGAGCTGTACCGGCGGGTCGAACGCCCAGCGCACGAGGTCGGCGAGTGCGCTGTCCAGCTCGACGGCAATGTTGGTGGAATCCGGGTAGCGCTGTTGGAGATACGATGCGAACGTGCAGCCCGCGGCGCCGAGGTGCACGGCGGTGAACGGGCGTGGGAGGTTGCCGGCCGCCTCGTGCGCGCTGATGAGCTGGGTGAACCAGCGAATGTAGTCGTACTCCAGCACCTCGGGCGCGCCGGGGACCACGTAGGAAGACGGGACGTTGTTGACCTCGAGGGTGTAGCCACCGTCGCGGGACGGGTCCGCCACGATCGCGGCGGTGCCCGTGTCGATGGAATAGGTGCCGGTGATGTGCCGTTTCTCGGCGCGCGGCTTACCGCGGCCCATGTGCATCACCGGCAGTCATGAGCGGAGTGGCCTTAACGCTTGGCAATCGGTCCGAGCACCTGGTCGACCTGCTGTGGCAGAAGCAGCGCGATGAGGCTGCCCAGGCCGGCGAGGCCGGCGAGCGCAACCGGCAGGATCCAGGCGAAGTCGGCGGCGGAGCTGCCTGCGGGGGCCGGGGTGCCCGGCTCGTCGGCGTCCCGCGCCGGTGCGACCTCGACCGGGACGGTCGCGTCGGTGCCCGCGTCGGTGGTGACGTGCAGTTCCTGGGTACCGGACATGTCGGCCGGGACGTCGAGAGCCACGGTCGCCTTGCCCTTTTCGTTCATCCCCTCCGGGCCGTAGGCCGGGTCGATGTCTGCGGTTGCCGTCGCATCACCGAGCGACACGGTGACCTGCTTCGCGGTCTCGCCAAGTGTGTACTGCAGCGAGGAGAGGTTGATCGTCGCGGGCGTGCCCGCGGTCAGCGGGGCGTCCAGGTGCACGCCGACGTTGGACTGGCCGCCGCGCGGGGCCTTCGCCTTGCCTGCTCCGAGCGCCTCGACTAGGGCGTTGAGGTCCAAGTAGCCCAGGCTGGCGGGTGCGGTGCCGCGAGTGAACGCCTCAAAGTGGTCGCCGCCGCCCAGGATGAAGGTGGAGCCGGCGATGACGTACTTCTTCGCCGGGTCGATCGGCGCGCCATCGACGGTGACCGAGGTGATGCGCGAGCCCTGCGGCGCCTCCGGATCGTAGGTGTAGGTGACGTTGTCGGACACACCGAGCGCGGCGAACGGCATGGAGTCGCCGTCGCGCCACTGCTGCTCGAGCGCGTCGACGAAGTCCTTGCCGCTGATCTCCACGTAGGTGTTCTCGCCGCCGAACGGCTGGACCGCAAAGGCCTCGGCGTAGGTCACGTCGCCCTGCTCCAGGTCCGAGCGCACGCCGCCCGCGTTCATCACACCGATGTCGGGGGTGATGGCGGAGTTCTGGTCCACACCCCAGCGGGTGATCTCCGCGACGAAGTTGTTCAGTTGGGATTCCACGCCCACGGAGGAGCCGGATTCCTTGCCCTCCTTCGCGCCGCGGTAGAAATCCGTGCCCGCGTTGCCCACGATGCGCTCGCCCTCCGCGCCAGCTTTCTCCTCGGCCTGCTGCATGATGGCGTCGACCTCCGGTTCGGGGGTGTCGCAGGCGCGGATAGCGTCGGCGTCGAGAAGCTCTGCGTGCTTGACGGTCGCCTTCTTGGTCGCGCGATCGAAGGAAAGATCGACGTTGGCCAGGTGCTTGCCGTACTCGCCGGCCTGGATAACCACGGGACTGGTCTGACCAGGCTCGATGACCTGGTGGGTGTGGCCGAGGAACGCGAGGTCGACGTCTTTGCTGAAGTCGTCCGGCCCGAGGTTGCCCTCGTGCACGAGCGCGACGACAACGTCTGCCTCGCCGGAGTCCTTCAGCTTTTTCGCCAGCGCGTTGGTGGTCTCGACCGGGTTATCCCAGGTAATGCCCTTGATGTTGTCGGGGGAGACCAAGTTCGGCATGTCGTCGGTCACGGTACCCACGAAGGCGACCTTCACGCCGTCGAGCTCCTCGACCGTGTAGTCCTTGACGCCGTCGATGGTGTGGGCGTTCGCGCCCAGGTAGTCAAAGTCGGCCTGCTTGACCACGCGCTCCTCGACGTCCGATGCGCCGTGGTCAAACTCGTGGTTACCAATCGCGGAGACTTTTAGCCCCATGAGATTGAGCAGGTCCAGCGTCGGCTGGTCATCCAGCAGCATCGACTCGAAGGGAGAGGCGCCGATGTTGTCGCCCGCGGAGGTGAAGATGTGGGTCTTGCCTTCGGCGACCTTGTCCACGGAGCACTTCAGCGCCGCCGCGCCGGGCACCTTGTCGGTGGGCTTCCAATAACCGTGGAAGTCGGTGATGTTGGAGATGGTGAACTCTGCGGTGTCATCGGCAGCGAGCGCAGCGGGCGCCAGTGAGACGGCGAGCGCGGCGGCTGTGGTGGTGGCGAGGAGTTGGACGTTGCGGCGGAAGCGCACGGGTCGGGCCTTTCTGACGAACTGGTGGGAGCAGCACAAAACGCTGCCATAAAACTTAGAAAGCCTTGCTTTCCGCAGGGTGACATGCCGGTAAATTTCGGGTGACCGTTAGGGGCTTGGTGCTTATCGACGCTCGCGTCTACAACTCGGTGACGTCGTTGTAGTCATTCACCCACGCCGACCCCGGCAGGCTGGTGTCTGTGGTCCAGGACAGCATGCTCGGATCCGCGTCGATGCGGACGCGCTTGCCCACGTACGCTTCCCACTCCACGCCCCGCTCAAAGTCGTGCCCGTTGATCGACTCCCGTGCGCCCAGCGAAACGTATTTGTCCACCGTTCGGGTGTCGGTGCCTGAGCCGGCGAGCAACGCCGAGATCTCTCGCGGTGAATCGAACCAGAGCACGAAGTACTGGCTGTCCGGGTCCTCATTGTTCGGGTTTGCCTGGCCCCTGATTTCAGGAAGCTCTGCGGCGGTGATCATCCGCACCGTGCCGGTGAGGCCGCCATCGTCTTCCACTGGCGCGTCCTCTGCCTGGGCCGCGGCGGCCGGCGCTCCCTGCGCGAGTGCGGACGGGTCAGTGGTCGGCGTCCATTCGACTTCCCGGTACTTGTCCGGAATGGCATCGAGGCGAGCGACTTCCGGCTCGCCGCTCTTGGTCAGCGTCTCGCCGTCGACGGAGTAAAGCTGGAAGTTCGCTTCCGGTTGGGTGGAGTAGTGGTCCTCCTGGTAAAGGCCGTTTTGCGACGCGGACGCGTACACCGCAGCGCGGCTGCCGCCAGCGGAGCGCACCCCATCCAACAACACCGGGGACGAGGGGCGGGCCTTGCCCTCCTCATCCAGGTGAAAGACCAACACGGGCGCGAACTCGCGCGAGTCCTTCTTCAGCAGCAGCTCGGGCGTCCCGTCGCCGGTTGCTTCGATCAGGGCGTAGCTGTACTTACCCGTGGGCTCTACCAGCGCGTCGGTGTCAAATGCGTACTCGTCCGGGTGCGCGATGACGTTCTCGTACTCGCTCTTCCAATCGCCCTCGCCGGACTGCTGCGAAGAGCTGGGTTCCTTCGCCCACTCGGGGAAGTCCTCGGGATCGACCTCGGACCCGTCCGGGTTCACAAAGGTCGTGGACTTCACCACGACGGTTTCGCGCTCCCCGTCGCCGGAGCTGCAGGCGGTAAGGGAGACGGCGGTGAGCGCAGCAACGAGAAGCGCGCTCGTGGGGGCAGGAAGGCGTCGAAGGTTCACACGCCACAGTGTACAAGCAGCCTGTACACATGTTGGTGCGTTGAGGGGAGTCTACTTGCCCAGCTCCTTGCGGCGCTCGTAGGCGATGCGGAGTCGCTCCGCCCGCTCCGACTTATCCTTCTTCTCTATCTCTTCGAGCACGTCGTACTCTTCATCGGAGATTCCGGCGATGGTGTAAACCGCGAGTGCCGCAATGGCCGCGACCGGCCAGGCGACCCAGGCCAACGACACGTGGAAGGCGAACTGCAGCAGGAAAAACACGGCCGCACCGCAGCTGACGATGGCGCCTGCAGCAATATCGCAGTTGCGCTTCACCTTCAGCTTTCGCTCGAGCTCCGCCTCGCGCGCTGCGTTTACCGAGGGGGAATCGTCGCGCTGCTCGAGGATGCCGCCGCTGGAGGGGTGCGGGAGGTCGCTGAAAAGCGCAGCGAGCTCACCGCGAGTAGTTGCGGACGCGGCGCGGGCGGTGCGGGCGTCGAACTCGGCGACGTCGAGGTAGCCGTCGGCGAAGTGCTCGCCGAGGCGGTCGAGGGCGGAGGTACGCTCTGGGTCGCCGATACGCATCTCGGGACTCTCGGCCACGGGGACATCCTTTCGTTCGGGGACTGCTTCCGACACCCTAACTTAAAGCTGGATACGTCACTGTAAGGCAGCCTCCCTAGAGGCCGAGTTTGTGCTGGCGATCGTATGTGATGCGGAGTCTCTCGGCCTTTTCAGCGTGTTCGAGGTCTACCAGCTGCTGCAATTCTTTGTTGATTGCATCTTTCTCTCGGGTTGGGCCAGCGAATGCAACAACCGCAATGCACGCGAGGCCGATGATTGGCCACGACAGCCAGGCGAAACTTTTGCCGAACCCGAAATTGAGCAGGGAAAACAATGCGGTACCGAGGCCGAATGTAAGGCGAAGGGCAGAGTATGGATGCTCAACCGGGACAGGGCGCAGGATCGCTCGCGGTCGCCAACGCGAATGCTGGGATGTTCGGTCATGGTGTTTCCTTCCGTTGCGGTGCGGTGTGCATCTCGGGGTGGAGACTAGCGGGAGGGGTGAACATCAGGACCGACATTCCAACAATGATTCGTACGAGCGTGCGAACGTGGGGTGGTTGGATGTGGCAGCAGCCGGAGGGCGCCTAGTCGTTCCAGCTCTTCGTTCGTGCGAAGAAGCAGGCCATCACGGCACCCAGCAGCGAGACTGCGGCCGGGAGGAGCAGCGAGTGTGACATGGCGAGTGCGAACGGGGAGTGGAGCGCCGCCGGCATCCCGCTGCTGGCACCGGCGCCGCCGACGGTCGCCTCGCCCGCGCCGGGGCCGAGCTGGGCGTTGAGCTGCGCGTCCATGAGCGCGGCGATCGCGGCGGAGCCAATGACGGCGCCCACCTGGCGCAGCGTGTTGTACACGCTGGAGCCGGCGCCGGCGAGCGCGGGCTCGAGGTTGCGCGTGGCAATCATGGACAGCGGTCCCCACACCATCGAGTTCGCCACGCCGTTGAGCACGGAGATGGCGAGCAGCCAGTACGGGCTGATCGTGGGGTCGGCGATCCAGGCGGTCATCGCCACCGAAAGGCCCAACATGGTCAGGCCCGCGATGGCGAATGGCTTGGGCTGGTGGGTATTGGTGAGCTTGCCAATCCAGGGCGACAGTACACCCGAGACCAGCCCCGCGGGCACGAGAAGGAGCGCGGCGCAGGTGGGGGAGAAGCCTTGGACGGACTGGATGTAGATCATCCACGGGATCATGTACGTGGACACGGTAAAGCCCACCGTGGCGATCGTGACCGCGGAGAGCGAGAAGTTGCGGTCCGCAAAGAGGGCGAGCGGCACAAGCGCGTCGCGACGAGTGCGCGACTGCCACGCAACGAACGTACCGAGCAGGACCAGGCCGCCGGCGATGAGACCGAGCGCGCGCCAGTCCCAGTTGAAGCGCTCGCCCTCCTGGATACCCAGGATGAGGCAGAACATGCCCGCTGCGCTCAGCACCACGCCGAGCCAGTCGAGGCTGCGGGAGGTGAGCTCGAGGCGCGGGACGTAGATCCACGCGAGCACCAGGCCGATCACGCCGATGGGGACGTTGACAAAGAAGATCCAGGGCCAGCCGGAAGCGTCGACAAGCAGCCCGCCCAACAGCGGGCCGACGATGGTGGCGACACCCGCGGTCGCGCCCCAGACACCCATGGCGCTGCCGCGCTCGCGGGGGCTGAAGGTACGGATCATCACCGCCATCGTCTGCGGGGTGACCATTGCGCCGCCGAGGCCTTGGAAGACGCGGGCGACGATGAGCGCCTCGATCGTGCCGGCCAGCCCGCATGCCAGCGAGGACAACGTGAAGAGTGCGAGGCCGGAGATGTAGAGGGCGCGGGGGCCGAAGCGGTCGCCAAGCCTGCCGGTGATCAGCAGCGGTACCGCGTATGCGAGCAGGTACGCGCTGTTGACCCAGATCACCGAGCTGTAGCTCGCGCCGAGCCCGGCGGTGATCGCGGGGATCGCTACGGAAACGATGGTCGAATCGACCAGGATCATGAAAAAGCCCAGCATCATGGACCACAACGCGGGCCAGGGGGATCGTTGTTGCGTCACCTCGGACACTCTACCCCGCAGCGCGCAATATGCTTTCTCGCATGAACCGCACCTTCTCCGGCATTGATCTCGCCGCCGACCCGGCCAAGACCGGCACCGCAACCATCCAGGAAACGCCCGCCGGGCTCACGCTTATCGACGCCACCGCCTCCGCCACCGACGCCATCCTCATCGAACTCGTAACCGGCGCCGAGCTCACCGGCGTGGACGTGCCCGTCGGATGGCCGCGCGCGTTTCGGGAGTTCGTGAGTGCGCACGCGGACCAGCGCATGGCTGCCCCGGCGACCTACGGCCCGGACGAGCGCCGCCGCTTGGTCAACCGCTTCACCGACCTGGAGGTGCGTCGCAACGCCGGGGTGACCCCGCTGCCGGTGGCCGCCGAGCGCATCGCGCACCCGGCGCTGCGCTGGGCCGGCGTGGAGTCGCGGTTGCGCGCGGCGGGCGCCAACGTGGACCGCGCCGGGCGCGGCCGGGTCGCCGAGGTCTATCCGGCGGCTGCGCTGAAGCAGTGGGGGCTGCGCCACCGCGGGTACAAGGGAGCGGACGCCGCGGGGCGCGGTGCCCGCGAGGAGATCGCGGCGGGACTCACCGAGCGCTTCGAGCTGGATTGGGCTGGGCGGGAGGCGGGTGTCACCGATAATGCGGACTGCCTCGACGCGGTCATTGCCGCGCTCGTCGCGCGAGAGGTGCGTGCCGGACGATGCATAGCACCGCCGTCTGACCAGGCGGAACTCGTCGCGGAAGAGGGCTGGGTCTGGGTGCCGCGCCCGTCCGCTTGACCTTGTCCCTACGGCAACCTGTTCACTGATCACCATGACCGCAACCACCATCGGAGAGGCCGCCGAGATCCTCGGCGTCACGCCGAAAGCTCTGCGCCACTGGGAGGCGCTCGGACTCATACAGCCGGAGCGCACCAGCACCGGCTACCGCCTATACCACGCATCCGACCTCGAGCGGGGCGCCGCGATTGCCCTCTACCAGGGAATCGGGGTCCCACTCGCACAGGTCGCAGCGCTTCTCGACGCCTCCCCGTCCCACCTCGCACGCGCCCTTAGCGCCCACCGCGAGGCCCTGGTGCACCAGCGCGACTCCCTCGAGGCGCAGCTGGACGCGGTCGAGACATTGATCCGCAAACACAAGAAAGGAACGCTCAGCATGTCTGACATGAAGCACTATTTCGGCGAGGAGTTCGCCGCCCACCAGGAGGAGGCGCAGCAGCGCTGGGGCGACACCGCGGAGTGGCAGCAGTCCCAGGACGCGCTGGCCCGCATGGATGCATCGAAGGCGGAACAGCTCAAGCGCGAGCAGGAGGAGCTGGCCGCCGAGCTGGTCGCCGCCCGTGACGCAGGCGTCGAACCTGGTTCGGAGGAGGCAGAACGCATTGTGGCGAAACACCGCGACTCGATCGCGCAGTGGTACGAGGTCACCCCGGCGCGCCAGCTGATCCTCGCCCGCATGTACGTCGGCGACGAGCGCTTCCACAAGCCATTCGACGGAGCCCAGGACTACCTCCTCGAGCTCATCACCACGCACGCCGAGGCCGCGGGCGTGGACCTGGACGCTCCGCAGTGGTAGGCACCCACCGCGTAGGGTAGGGGCCATGAACGAAAAGTACTCAGCAGACGTTTCGCAAACTGTCATCCTTCCCCAGTCCAAGGACGCGATCTTCCTCACCGTCACGCTCAACGAGGGCACCGAGAAGCAGGCGCTCGAGGTCATCACCGGCCTGAAGGGCCTGGTCAACGGCGTTGGGTTCCGCTGGCCCGAGGCACAGCTGAGCGCCGTGGTGGGCATCGGCGCGAACCTGTGGGACCGCCTGTTCACCACCCCGAAGCCGGAGGGCCTGCACCCCTTCCGCGAGCTGCAGGGGGCGAAGCACCACGCGCCGTCCACCCCCGGCGACCTTTTCTTCCACATTCGCGCCGACGAGTACGACGTCGCGTTCGAGCTCGCCCGGCGTATCAACGCGCAGTTGGAGGGCGCGGTGGCCGAGTACGACGAGGTCCACGCGTTCCAGTACCAGGACTTCCGTGACCCGCTCGGTTTTGTCGACGGCACCGAGTCCCCGCGCGGGCAGGCCGGCGTGGAAACCGCGCTGATCAAGGACGGCGACTGGGCCGGCGGTTCCTACATTGTGGCGCAGAAGTACATCCACAACCTCAAGGCGTGGAACGACCTGCCGGTAGAGGAGCAGGAGAAGGTCATCGGTCGCACCAAGCACTCGGACGTGGAGATGGGCGAAGATGTCAAGCCCGCCAACTCCCACGTGGCGCTGAACTCCGTGAAGGACGAAAAGGGCGAGTCGCTAGAGATCGTGCGCAACAACCTGAGCTTCGGCGACGCCATGGGCAACCAGGGCACCTACTTCATGAGCTACGCCAAGGACGTGCGCATCACCGAGCTCATGCTGCGCCGCATGTTCATCGGCGAGCCGGAAGGCAACTACGACCGCATCCTGGACTTCTCCGAGGTGCTCACCGGCGTGAACTTCTTCGCCCCCTCCGCGAAGTTCCTGGAGGAGGCTGCCAGCCACGCCAAGCAGGAGTTCCTCCCGGAGGAGGAGACCCCGGCCGCGCCCCAGCCCGCCACCACGGCCTCTCAGGGCAAGGTCATCTACGGCGAGTAAACCGGGGCGCGTCGCCCGGCGCAGCTAGATGTGCAGGAACTCGCGCAGCTGCGGCGGGAGCGCCCCGCGCCAGTACGGGAAGGACATCGCGGCGAGCGCGGCGATGCCGGCAAGCACGCCGACGATGGTGACGATGCGCTCCGTCTCTTCATCCATGTTGGCGCTCAGGGACGCGCCACCGCCGCCACCATTACCGCGGCCAGTCGGCTCGTCCTTTGCCGGGACTACCTCGCGCAGCGGCGGCAGCTTGCTCGAGTCGATGCCGTAGAACGTGTCCAGCCCGCGCACGTTGAACTGCGTGGACATGTAGCGCTTGTTGGTGTTGGTATTCCACTGCGAGACGACGACGTCCAAGTTGTCGATGGTGGAGCCCGGAACGATGTAGCCGCCGTAGGGCTGCGACCAGTTGGTGGGGGACTGCTTGTCGCTCCAGCTTCCCGCCTTGGCAATGGTGGAGACCGGCACGTCGTTCCAGTCGCGCTCCAGCGTGTCCGAGATGCGCACCTCGATCGCGTCGGTCGCGTCATTGAACATCACCAGCACCCAGTACCCCTGGATGTAGCGCAGGTTCATCTCACCGGCCTGGACGTTCTTGGACAGGATCGGGGCGGCCTCATCGGTCCAGTTGTCCGTGTCCGGGTCGTAGAGCTCCCACTTCGTGCGATCGTCGATGTCCTCGAGCTTGAAGCGGGACAGGTAGACCGGGTCGGCGCGCTTGAAGGAGGAGGAGACGGCGTAGATGTAGCCGTCGTCGCCCTCCTCCCAGCTGATCAGGTCGCCCATGCCGCCCATGTAACTGTTGCCGGTGTAGCCGATCGACGTCCACTCGCGGCCGCGGGACGTGGACTTCCAGATCTGGGTGTTGCTCACGTTGCCGATGCCGTTGTTCCACATCGCCTGCATGTACAGCGTGCCGTCGATATTGATGATGTCCGACGGGATGAGCGTGAGGTTGCCCTCCTGGTAGTAGCTGATCAGCTTTTCCACCTTGCTACCGCTGTTCATCGGCCGCTGAACAGTAACGAAGCCGTCGCTGTCGGTTTCGGCGATGACGCCGGTGGGGCTCATCCAGGTGCCCTTGCCAAACGCCTTGCCGGTGAAGGAATCGCCGAAGACCATCGCGTACTCGCGGTCATCCAGCGGCGCCATCACGCCGAGGTCGGTCGCGCCCATCCCGATACCCTCCGTCCAGGGGCCGAGGATGTCGCCCTTGACCTGGACAGTTGTGCCGTTTGGCATCGCCACCGGGCGGGAGGCTTTTACGGCCGCCTGGCCGGCAAAGTTCTCGACGTGCAGTTCCGCCGCGGATTCAGGGTCGGAGCTGATCGCATCGCTCGTCTCCTCTGCATTGTCCAGGGTATCCAGGAAGTCAGCCGGGCCTTCAAGCTGAATCTTCTGCGCCTGGGCTGCCTGCGGGGCGGCGACTGAGGAGAGGGCGATGGAACTTGCGACGGCGGCGCACAGCAGTGCGCGGCGGCGGGAAGAGGAGTGCATGCTGTCTCTGTTCAAACTTGGGGGTGAGTAAGGGCACTTATAAGAAGCACAATGAATGTATCAAAGCAGCTGCGATTGCGTAGGGGCATTGTGAAACGGGGGTACCACGTGTCTGTGTATCGGGTGTGAAACTCGTCGAAGGCGCGGAACTTGGCTAGTCTGAAGGGCATGTCTCGTTTCAGCCCCTTGAACTGGCCGGTGGTGCGCCAGGTGCGGGACGGTGACCTTTTCGCTCGTGGAGCGAATACGGAATCGTCGAAAAGCAAAGACCTGAAGGGCCGCATTGAAGATGCGGACCGGGTGGTCAAGAGCGTGTGCCCGTACTGCGCCGTCGGCTGTGGTCAGCGCGTGTACGTCAAGGATGAGAAAGTCATCCAGATCGAGGGCGACCCGGATTCGCCGCACTCCCGCGGGCGTCTCTGCCCCAAGGGTGCTGCCTCCGAGCAGCTGGTGAACGCGCCGGGGCGCCTCACCGAGATTCTCTACCGCGCCCCCGGTGCCACGGAATGGCAGACGCTGGACCGCGACACCGCGCTGGACATGGTCACCGACCGCTTTATGGAGGCGCGCAAGAACGGGTGGCAGGATTTTGACGAGGAAGGGCGGCCGCTGCGCCGCACCATGGGCATCGCCGGGCTCGGCGGCGCGGCCATGGATAACGAGGAAAACTACCTGATCAAAAAGCTCTGGACCGCCTCTGGCGCGGTGCAGATTGAGAACCAGGCCCGCATATGACACTCGTCCACGGTTCCCAGTTTGGGATCCTCGTTTGGACGCGGCGGCGCAACCCAGCCGCTGCAGGACATGGCCAATGCGGACTGCATTGTGATCCAAGGCTCGAACATGGCCGAGGCACACCCGGTCGGGTTCCAGTGGGTCATTGAGGCGAAGGCGCGCGGCGCCAGGATCATTCACGTTGATCCGCGGTTTACGCGGACGTCGGCAATCGCTCACAAGCACGTGCCCATCCGCGGCGGCTCGGACGTCGTGCTGCTCGGCGCGGTGATCAACTACGTGCTGCAGAACGACCTGTTCTTCCGCGACTACGTCACCGCGTTCACGAACGCCTCGACGCTGATCAGCGAGGAATTCCAGGACACCGAGGACCTCGACGGGCTGTTCTCCGGGTACGACCCGGAGACCGGTGCCTACGACAACGCGACGTGGCAGCCGCAGAAGGCGTGGGATGCGAAGGTGTCGTGGGACAATAAGACGGACCCGACGCTGGAGGACCCCAACACGGTCTTCCAGATTCTCAAGCGCCACTACTCGCGCTACACGCCCGAGGTGGTGGAGCAGGCCTGCGGTATCTCGCAGGAGGACTTCTTCTACCTGGCGGACTCCATCGTGGAAAACTCCGGGCGCGAGCGCACCACCTGCTTCGCGTACGCACTCGGCTGGACCCAGCACACCATGGGCGCGCAGTTCATCCGCACCTGCGCGATCCTGCAGCTGCTCATGGGCAACGTGGGCCGCCCCGGATCCGGCATCATGGCGCTGCGCGGGCACGCCTCCATCCAGGGTTCCACGGACGTGCCCACGCTGTTCCACCTACTGCCCGGCTACCTGCCCATGCCGCAGTCCACGGTGCAGACGTGGGACCAGTACCTCGACGCCGTGTCCAAGCGCGACCAGAAGGGCTTCTGGCAGCAAGGCGAGAACTACGCGGTCTCGCTGATGAAGGCCTACTGGGGCGATGCCGCCACCGAGGACAACAACTGGGGCATGGACCTCATGCCGCGCTTGACGGGCGCGCACTCCACCTACCACACCCTGCAGCTCATGGACCAGGGGCTTATCGACGGCTACTTCGTCTTCGGCCAGAACCCCGCCGTTGCGCAGTCGAACGGGCGGATGCAGCGACTGGCCATGTCCAAGCTCAAGTGGATGGTCGTGCGCGACTTCCAGGAGATTGAGACCGCGACGTTTTGGAAGGACTCGCCCGAGATCAAGTCCGGCGAGCTGGTCACCGAGGAGGTCGACACGGAGGTGTTCCTCTTCCCGGCGGCAAACCACGTGGAGAAGGCGGGCACGTTTACCCAGACCCAGCGCCTCCTGCAGTGGCGCTTCAAGGCCAAGGACGCGCCGGGGGATGCGGACAGTGACCTGCAGTTCTTCTACGAGCTGGGGCAACGCATCAAGGAGCGCGTGAAGGACTCGACGGACCCGCGCGACATCCCGCTGCAGCTGATCACGTGGGACTACGAGACGGATGCCGAGGGCGAGATCGATCCCGAGTCCGTGCTGCGCGAGATCAACGGCTACTACATCGACGGCCCGCGCAAGGGCCAGATGGTGGACAAATTCGCAGACCTCAAGGCGGACGGCTCGACGGCGTCCGGCTGCTGGATCTACTGCGGCGTGTTCGCCGGCGACGTGAACCGTTCGGCGAAGAAGCGCCCCGGCCAGGAGCAGGACGAGATGGCCCTGGACTGGGGCTGGGCGTGGCCGATGAACCGCCGCGTGCTGTACAACCGCGCCTCGGCGGACGAGGACGGTAAGCCCTGGTCCGAGCGCAAGCGCCTCGCCTGGTGGAACGAAGACGAGGAGCGGTGGGTCTCCAAGGACATCGTGGACTTCCCCGTGGATCGCGCCCCCGGTTACAAGCCGGAGCGCGACGCCGTGGGGCCCGCCGCTATCGCGGGCAACGACGCCTTCATCATGCAAGACGACGGCCGCGCGTGGCTCTTCGCGCCCACCGGCATGGTGGACGGCCCGATGCCCACGCACTACGAGCCGCAGGAGTCGCCGTTCCCCAACGTGCTCTACGGCCAGCAGCAGTCGCCGTCGCGCATCGTGATGCGCGGGGAGCACAACCTGTCGGCGCCGAACTACGGCGAGCCGGGCACGGACGTCTACCCGTACATGCTCAACACCTACCGGTTGACCGAGATGTACACCTCCGGCGCGATGACGCGCACGCTGCCGTTTTTGGCGGAGCTGCAGCCGGAGCTGTTCTGCGAGGTCTCGCCGGAGCTGGCGGAGCGCGTCGGGCTGAGCAACGGCGAGTGGGCGACGATCATCTCGCCGCGTAACGCCATCGAGGCGCGCGTCCTGGTCACCGACCGCATCAAGACGCTCACCGTCGGCGACCGCGCGTTTGAGCAGATCGGCATGCCGTTCCACTACGGCCGCGGCAACTACGCTGAGGTGGCTGGCGACGGGCCGAACGACCTGCTGGGCATCATGCTGGACCCGAACGTGAACATCCAGGCCTCCAAGGTCTCGGCCGTGGACATCCGCCCCGGCCGCCGGCCCCGCGGTGCCGCGCGCGTCGAGTTGGTGCGCGAGTACCAGCAGCGCGCCGGCCTGGACGAGAACACGGGCACAGTGCTTCACGACGCCACGTCGCAGGCCGCCGTCCGCCAGGGACAAGGCGACGCCTCGGCAGCCAAGGACGACCCCACGAAGGACAACATGTCGAACCAGGAAGGGTAAGGCGAAGTGCAGACGAAGAACCGGATCACGGAATCGCCCTCCCACGTGGGCTACGACGGTGAGCAGCGCAAGGCGTTTTTCACCGACACCTCAATCTGCATCGGCTGCAAGGCCTGCGAGGTGGCCTGCAAGGAGTGGAACCGCAACCCGCAGGACGGCGACTACGCCATGTCGGGCATGTCGTACGACAACACCGGCTCCCTCGGGGCGAACACGTGGCGCCACGTGGCGTTCATCGAACAGAGCGAGGAGCAGATTGCCAACGCCCGCGAGGAAGGCAAGAAGCTGGTCACGCTTGGGATGCCAGGCATGCCGGGTGCATCGGGGGAGGGTGACGGTGGCGTCGATAAGCATGAGCCCCAGCTGCCAGACACCCCGGACTTCCGCTGGCTGATGTCCTCGGACGTGTGCAAGCACTGCACCAACGCGGGCTGCCTGGATGTGTGCCCGACGGGCGCGCTGTTTCGCACCGAGCACGGCACCGTGGTGGTGCAGGACGACGTGTGCAACGGCTGCGGAACGTGCGTGGCCGGCTGCCCGTTCGGAGTGATCGAACGGCGCGCCGACGGCGGAGTGCAAAAGCGCAACGAGCGTGCGAAGGTAGGAGACGACTTCACCGTCGGCGAGGTCGCGCCAATCAAGAACGTCGGCGTGGCGCAGAAGTGCACGATGTGCTTCGACCGCCAGCAGGTCGGCGAGGGCCCGGCGTGCGCGAAGACGTGCCCGACCAACTCCATCCAGTACGGCACCTACACCGAGATGCTCGCCGCCGCGAAGGCCCGCGTGGCCGAGCTCCACGCACAGGGCATGACCGAGGCGCGACTCTACGGTGCGAACAGCTACGATGGCGTCGGCGGCACCGGCTCGATCTTCCTGCTTCTCGACGCCCCCGAGGTCTACGGCCTGCCGCCGGACCCCGAGGTGCCCACCGCAAACCTGCCCGAGATGGCCAAGCGGGCCGTCGTCGCGGCCGCGGGGCTCGTCGGCGCCGCCGCGGCGGCATTCGTGATCGGAGGAAAGTAGATGGCAGAGTTCGACTCCTTCCGCCCACCGGAGCCGCCGCGCGGACCGAAGCGACGGGGCGGCTCGACCCGCTACGGCGGCAAGAAGCGGCGGCGCGGCGAGGAGCTCATGGTGCCGCGCGCGGACTTTGAGCAGTACGACTCCTACTACGGGCGGCCGATTGTGAAATTCCCGCCGTGGGAATGGCCGATCGGCGTCTACCTATTCCTGGGCGGCATGGCGGGCGGGTCCTCGCTGCTGGCCGTGGGTGCCGGCGCGACCGGCAACAGAGAGCTGCAGCGCAACACGCGCCTGACCGCGGCGGTTGCCGCGGCGGTGGGGTCCGGCTGCCTGGTCATCGACCTCGGGCGCCCCGAGCGCCTGCTCAACATGTTCCGCGTGTTCAAGCTGTCCTCGCCGATGTCGGTGGGGTCCTGGATCCTCGGGGCCTTTTCCGGCGGCGCGATGGTCGCCGCGGCGGCGGAGGCGGACGCGCTCACCGGCGAGCGGGCCCCGCTACCTGGGCCGACACGGAAGCTTCTGCACGCGCTGGCCACCCCAGCCGGCGTTGCCTCCGGGCTGATGGGCGCGCCGCTGGCTGTCTACACCGCGGTGCTGCTTGGCAATACGTCCGTGCCCATGTGGCAGGACGCGCACAAGGAGCTGCCCAACCTGTTCGTCTCCTCGGCGGCGTGCGCGTCCGCGGGTGCTGCGTTGGTGACGACTTCCACCGCGAACAACGGCCCGGCCCGCGCGCTGGCCGGGGTTGGTGCGGTGGCGGACGTGGTGGCGTCGTCAGTGCTCACCCGCAGGCTGACCGAGCCGTTGGAAGAGACGGTGGAGCACGGCAAGGCGGGGAAGTTCCTCAAGGCCGCGGAAGCGTTGGTCATCGCCGGCGGGCTCGGGGCGGTGTTCGGCGGGAAGCGCCGCGCGGTCGCAGCGGCGAGCGGTGTCGCGCTGGCGGCGGCGTCGTGCCTGACCCGTTTCGGCATCATCGCCGCGGGCAAGCGCTCCACCGAGGACCCGAAATACGTGGTGGAGCCGCAGCGCGCCAGGTTGCGCGCCCGGCAGGAGGCCGGCCAGGTCGGTGACTCCATCACCACCGCGTCCTAGCTAGCGCACGCGCACGCGCCCGGTGCCCTCGGTGGTTTCGCCGATGATGGGGTAGCCGGGCACCTCGCCGATAACCAGGAGGCCGCCGGAGGTCTGCGCGTCGGCGAGCAGGAGCAATTCCTCTTCGTTGATGCCGTCGGCATCTACGTGCGGGCGCACCCAGTCCAGGTTGCGCTGCGAACCGCCCGGGATGAAGCCTTGCGCGAGGGTGTCGCGTGCGCCGTCGATAAGCGGCACCTTCGTGTGGTCGATGACCGCGTCGATACCGGAAGCGCGTGCCATCTTGTACAGGTGGCCGAGTAGGCCAAAGCCGGTGACGTCGGTAGCGGCGCGCACACCGGCGTCGACGGCGGCGCGGGAGGCGTCGCGGTTGAGCGTGGTCATGACCTCGACCGCCTCGTCGAACCACTCGCCGGTGGCCTTGTGGCGGTTGTTCAGCAGGCCCGAGCCGATCGGCTTGGTCAGCGTGATGGGCAGGCCGGGGGCGGCGGCGTCGTTGCGCATGAGGCGCGCGGGGTCGATGGTGCCGGTGGCGGACATGCCGTAGATTGGCTCGGGCGCGGAGATGGAGTGCCCGCCGGTGACGGAGATGCCGGCCGCGCTTGCGCCGTCGAGCCCGCCGTGGAGGACCTCGCGGATGAGCTCCTGCGGGAGGACGTCGCGCGGCCAGCCGAGCAGGTTGATGGCGGTGATGGGGGTGCCGCCCATGGCGTAGACGTCGGAAAGCGCGTTGACCGCGGCGATCTTTCCCCAGGTGTACGCGTCGTCCACGACGGGGGTGAAGAAGTCGGCGGTGGAAATGACGGCGAGGTCGTCGCGCACGCGGATCGCGGAGGCGTCGTCTCCGTCGTCCAGGCCGACGATCACGCTGGGGTCGTGCACGCCGACGAGGCCCTTGACGGCGTCTTCCAGCTCGCCGGGCGGGATCTTGCAGGCGCAGCCGCCGCCGGCGGCGAATTGGGTGAGGCGAATCTTGGGGTTCGTGGTGCTCATGTGGCCTATGGTAGCGTTTTGCGCGGAGGCGTACGTGTCCTGGTGGGCGCCCCAGTCTTCAAAACTGGTGAGGTCGAGCAGCTCGACCTGGCAGGTTCGATTCCTGTCCGTCTCCGCCACGCTTTTCGAGGAGGACACGAGCTTGACCGACCCGCGCCGCCACATCCCCCGCACCGACGCGCTGCTGGCGTTGGCGCAGGACACGCCGCTCGCCGCGCACGCGCTCAAGTCCCTCGCGCGCACAACGCAAGACGCTTGTCGACGCCACCTTATCCCACCCCACGCCGCCGAGGCCTACTTCCTCGCCCTGGTTGGCAAGGGCGTCGCCTCCATGACGCCGGTGCTCAACGCGACGGGCGTGGTGGTGCACACCAACGTGGGGCGCGCGGCACTCGCGCCGGAGGCCGTCGACGCCCTCGTCGACGCCGCGGGCTACGTGGACGTGGAGATGGACCTCGCGACCGGCCGCAGGTCGCGCAACCGCGGGGCGGGCGCGCGCGACGCGCTGCTCGCGGCGTGCCCGGCGGCGGAGGATGCGCTGGTGGTCAACAACGGCGCGGGCGCGCTCCTGCTAGCTAACGCGGCGCTGGCGGAGCACGGCCGCGTGCTCATCTCGCGGGGCGAGCTCATCGAGATCGGGGCGGGGTTCCGCCTGCCGGAGCTCATCGAGTCGGCCCGCGTCGAGCTCGTCGAGGTGGGCGCAACGAATCGGACGCACCCGCACGACTACGAGCGCGCCGCATCGGGCGCGAGCGCCATCCTGAAGGTGCACCCGTCCAACTACCGAGTCCACGGCTTCACCGCCGAGGCGGGCGTGGCCCAGCTGCGCGGCATCGCCGACGCGCACGAGCTTTCCCTCATCGTGGACACGGGCTCCGGGCTGCTGCGCCCGGACCCGGCGCTTCCCGACGAGCCCGACGCCACCACCGCGCTGCGCGACGGCGCCGACATCGTCCTCTTCTCCGGCGACAAGCTGCTAGGCGGGCCGCAGGCGGGCGTGATCCTGGGGCGCAAGGACGCCGTCGAGCGGTTGCGGCGGCACCCGCTGGCGCGCGCGGTGCGGTTGGACAAGCTGCGCCTCGCCGCGCTCGAAGCGACCGTCCGGCTGCGACAGACGCCCACCTCAGCGGCGCTGCACGCCGACCCCGACAAGCTGCGCACCCGCGCCGACGCGCTCGCCGCGGCGCTGCAGGAGCGCGGCACGGAGGCGTGCGTCGTGCCGCACGACGGCCGCGTCGGCGGCGGGGGAGCGCCCGGCGTGCCGCTCGCCGGCTGGGCGGTGGCGGTTGACCAGTCGCTCGCCGAGCCACTCCGCCTCCAGCGCCCCGCTGTCCTCGGCCGCGTCCACGACGGCGCGCTGCTGCTCGACCTGCGCTGCATCCCACCCGCGCGGGACGCCGAGCTCGCCCGCGCCGTCGCCGAAGCGGGGCAGCCATGACGCCCCCGACGTACGTCATGGCAACCGCGGGCCACGTCGACCATGGCAAGTCCACCCTGGTCAAGGTGCTCACCGGGATGGAGCCGGACCGCTGGGAAGAGGAGAAGCAGCGCGGACTCACCATCGACCTCGGCTTCGTCTGGGCGCGCCTGCCGCAGGGAGCCGGCGACCCCGTCGACGTGGCCTTCGTCGACGTGCCCGGCCACGAGCGCTTCATTGCCAACATGCTCGCCGGCGTCGGCCCCGCGCCCGCCGTCCTCTTCGTCGTCGCGGCCGACGAGGGGTGGATGGCGCAGTCCACCGACCACGCCGCCGCCATCGACGCGTTCGGCATCACCGACGCAGTCATCGCAATGACCAGGGCCGATCGCGCCGACCGCGCGCGCCGCGACGAGGTGCGCGCCGAGATCGCGCGCCACGTCGCCGGCACCACGCTGGAGGGCGCGCCGGTCGTCGAGGTCTCCGCGCACACGGGCGAGGGGATGGTGGAGTTGGGGCGCGTGTGCGTCGATAAGCTGCGAAATGCGCCGCGCCCCGACCCGGACGCGCGCGTGCGACTGTGGGTCGACCGCGCATTCACCATCAAGGGGGCGGGCACCGTGGTCACCGGCACCCTCACAGCGGGCACGATCCGCCCCGGCGACACGCTGCGGCTCGGCGCGCGGGACGTGCAGGTGCGCGGCATCCAGTCCGAGGACACGCCGATCGGCGCGGCTGCCCCCGCGATACGCGTCGCGCTCAACCTGCGCGGGGTCAGCGCCGAGGAACTCGGCCGCGGCGACGCGCTGTGCACCCCGGGCGCGTGGGAGCAGACCTCGCTTATCGACGCCCACATCACCACCGGCCAACCAGCCACCAACCTCCCGCACGAACTGGTCGCGCACGTCGGCACCGCGCAGGTCCAGGCGAAAGTGCGGCCGTTCGGCGCCGACTACGTGCGGCTGGTGCTCGACCGGCCGCTGCCCCTGACGCTCGGCGACGCGCTCGTGCTCCGCGGCCCCGGTGCACAGCACATCCTGGCGGGCGTGCGCGTGGTCGATGCGGACCCGCCGGAGCTGCGGCGCCGCGGCGACGGCAGGCGCCGCTCCGAGCAGCTGCCTGCGCTGCCGTCGTTGGATGCGGAGATCGCGCGGCGCGTGGCGGTCACGCCCGCGCACCTGGCTCGGCTCGGCTTTGACGTGCCGGCGGCGCCGCCGGCGGGCGCGGTGGCGTTCGCCGGGTACTGGGTCCGCGCGAGCCAGGTGATGGAGTGGAAGCGCGAGCTGGCGGCGGCGGTGGCGGAGCACGAGCGCGACAACCCGCTCTCCGCGGGCCTCTCGGCCGGCGCGGCGTCCGACCTGCTTGGGCTGCCCGACCCGAAGCTGCTCGCGCTGGCGGCCGCGGCGGCCAAGCTCACGCTCGCCGGCGGGGTGGTGGCCAGCGGCGCGCAGCGGGACCTGGGGCCAGGCGTGGCCCGCCTGGAGGAGCACCTGCGCGCCCAGCCGTTCCGCGCGCCGGAGGCGGCGGACCTCGCGCGCTGGAACGTGGGCGAGAAGGAGTTGGCGGCGGCGGAGCGCGCGGGCCGCATCGTGCGCCTCGGCGACGGCGTCGTGCTGCTCGCCTCGGCCCCCGCCCGCGCCGCGGAGCTGTTGCGCGACCTCGACTCGCCCTTCACCGCCTCGCAGGCGCGCCGCGTGTGGGACACGACCCGCCGCGTGGCGATTCCGCTGCTCGAGCTTCTCGACGCCCACGGCATCACCCGCCGCCTCGACGGCAACCTCCGCGCGCTGCGTTGAAAATCCCGAAACCTTATTAGACGTTGAAACCACCCCGCCGGTTCCCTGCTCGGCCGAAAGTGGAATCCTTCTCACAAACCATTGAACCCGCAGGTCAAGCAGGTTTATGCTGTGTGGCATGACGCTTCTCGACGATCTGATCACCCTCGACAGCCGCGGCATCG